>JAUYMZ010000272.1 GCA_030699355.1 Bacteroidota bacterium
CGTTACCAAAGTAGATATGATAAAAAAATACACGATTCTAACTTTATTAATATTTGCCAAAATTACAAGCTACGCGCAGGTTCCAGACATAGACAATGATTTTTTATTAGATAGCCTATACATTCAGGAGGTGGAGGGCAAAAAAGCCATAGACAAAGTATTGCATGCAGAACCATTATACATAGATTTAATTAGAGATTTAGGCGCAAGAAAAGGCGAAAAAGAGTGGAATTTTGGATTTGGGCTAACCGATAGAAATCGCGGCGATATGTATACCGCTTTGGTAGAATATGAATGGGCACCCATTGATAGATTAGGTTTAGAAATAGAATTACCTTTTTCCTTTTATTATCCCAACCAGCAAAGCACAGAGGAGCGTTCCAGTAAATTAAATAGCTTCAAAGCAGCGGCTCAATACTCCTTTTATGTTTCGGAGAAAAACAGTACCAGTATGGCTATTGGCTATATTCACGAATTTGAACTTACCGAGTTTAATAAATATAGAAAATCTAACATCTACACAGGCAATATTTTCAATCCATTTTTTATAGCTGCTAAAAGATGGGGGACAAATTTCCACACTTTGTTGTATACGGGTCCCAGTATTTTTACCCATTTAAATAGCACCCACACAGAGTTTGCCTGGCAAGTAAACAGCAACATTCATTATATGATTCCCGGCACCCGCAATTTTATTGGCATGGAAGTAAACAAAAACTTTTTAAACAATGATTTCGACATGGTGCTTAGGCCACAAATGCGTGTAGGCATTGCAGATAATTTACTCATTGGCATTGTAACAGGGATTCCCGTAAACCGGGCCAATGATAGGCTAAGTACATTTTTAAGAATTATTTACGAACCAGGGCATTAAACTTAAGCCCTAATTCCGCTGGCAAGCGATTTATTAAGAATAAACTCACCATCCATTTCTGGTACAAAATCGTATATATCTTGTTGCAAGCAAAAATGCACATCATCTGTTTGCACATTAAGCAGCGTAAAACGCTTGGCATGGGAACTCTGCCTTACGAGGTCTTCTAAGCTATGTTGGTATTGCCTATATAAGCTATAAGCCGAGAAAGCAGCATCATCTGCTACCTCAAAATATTCGCTCAATTGATGTATAAGCGCACCTGCATAAACGGTGTCTTCAATATTATATTTATCTTTCCATCCAGAGCAAAGCAATACCACCTCCTTATCGAGGGCTATAATGCGCTTAGCCACTGCCGATATATTTAAGAAAGAACCAATTAAAATTTTATGCGGCTGCATGGCTTTGGCCATCTTAATAGCCTTGGTGCCATTGGTGGTAGTAAAGGCAATGTTTTTGCCCGCTAAAAACGGATTTTCATACTCAAAAGGCGAATTGCCCATGTCAAAGCCGGACACTTTTACGGCGTTGCGTTCAGCCGAAATAATAAAATCAAAGTCCTTAAACATGCGGCATTCATCTGGACTAGCCACTGGTAATATTTTATTTACGCCTGTATTAAATGCCACGCACATGGTAGAAGTAGCCCGCAAAATATCTATAACCACTACTGTTTTGTCTTTTAAATCGTATAAAGGCAATAAGGCTGGCGTATGAATTACTTCTACTTTTTTCATGCTATAGTTGTTATTTAAGTGAAGGCATGATAAATCATACCTTCACTTAAGAATATTTATAAAAACGGAACTTTTACCACTTTCGCTTTAATGGCCTTATCGCGAATTTCAATGAAAATTTCTGTATCTGCTTTGCTGTGTGCAGCGTTTACATAACCCATTCCAATACCCTTGTTTAAGCTAGGCGATTGCGTACCAGAAGTAACCTCCCCAATTACATTTCCAGCGGCATCTTTAATGGTGTAATGCTGACGAGGAATACCTCTTTCAATCATTTCAAAACCAACTAATTTTTTGCTTGCACCGTTTTCTTTAATGGCTTTGTGGTGTTCATGATTAATAAATGGTTTGGTAAATTTGGTAATCCAACCCAAACCTGCTTCAATAGGTGAAGTTTCGTCATTGATATCATTACCATACAAACAGAAACCTTTTTCTAAACGCAGGGTATCGCGGGCACCTAAACCAGCAGGCTCTATGTTAAATTCTTTTCCGGCTTCAAACAAAGCATCCCACAATTTTTTGGCATCTTTATTCCACACATATAATTCAAATCCGCCCGAGCCTGTATAACCTGTATTCGAAATAATAATATCATCGCATCCAGCCACACTGCCTGTGGTAAATGTATAATATTCCATGCTGCTCAAATCTACCGAAGTAAGTTTTTGAATTACCTTAATAGCATTCGGACCTTGCACCGCCAATAAGCTTAAATCATCGCTCATATTGGTCATTTCTACACCAAACGTATTGTGTTGGCTGATCCAATTCCAATCTTTCTCAATATTGCTGGCGTTTACTACTAAATAATACTCAGTGGCCGAGTAACGATACACCAATAAATCGTCTACAATACCTCCTTTATCATTAGGCAAGCAAGAATACTGTACTTTGCCATCGCTAAGTTTTGAAGCATCGTTGCTGGTAACTAATTGAATTAGGTCTAAGGCTTTTTCGCCAACCAATTTAAACTCACCCATGTGACTTACATCAAAAACGCCTACGCTATTTCTTACGGCATTGTGTTCTTGAATTAAGTTATTGTATAGAACAGGCATGTTATAACCTGCAAATTCAATCATTTTTGCGCCTAAGGCAACATGTAGATCATTGAGCGTAACGTATTTCATTGTTTATTTTAAATTTAAATTTCGTGCTTCGAATTAAACTAAAATAATCGAGAAATTTAAATCCTTCTATTGTCGAACCAATCTTTCCGTTTCGGGATTTTTAAATCGCTTAAAACAGATGATTTTACTTGTATATTAAAAATAAAATATTGGTTACCAAACGCGCTTAGGGGCGTCCAGGCAAAGGTAAATTGCCAGCAATGTAATTCTCTACGCAAGTCTATTCCCAAATGCGAAATTTTCTTTTGGGTAAAATCGTATCCACTGTTAAAATTCAAGAACCAATTCTTTGTAGGGGTGAGCGTGCCATTAAACGATAATGTTTGCACAAATTTCTGCACGTTTGGGTTCAGCTTAGAGGCATAATTATAATTAATGGTATAGTTTAAACTTAAATTCCAAGGAATGGCTTGATCCAAAAATTGCTCATCGGCCATTTCTTTTTTCCTTCGTTCGCTTGCCTTCTCGTCTTTGCTTTTAAACATATCCGGATTTAAGCTCGCTCCTATTCCAAGGTTTCCATTGGTAATGGTACCCAACTTAGATTGGTCTGTTAAATAAAACTTGTTTACCCTTTGAAAAAAAGAATTTCCATTTACCGTTACAATCTCATTTACGTAAGGGTCTAAAGTAGCTCCCCCGTTTAGGTTAACTGTTTTAAACAAAGTGGTACGCCATGAAATAGGAATGGTACTAAAATTCATAGAATCGGCAAAAATATTATAGCTACCACCAAACCTTATGCTCTCAAATATTTTAATCTTCTCTACCTTTTCAGAGGTATCTTTTCCTTTTTTCCACTTAATCTCAAAGTTGTTATCTACCCCAAAATTGATATTTCCTTGTCGGCCTCTACCTGGCCCACCAAA
>JAUYMZ010000276.1 GCA_030699355.1 Bacteroidota bacterium
AAAGAAACCCACATGTAATTCACAAATTATGAAATACAAATTACGAAATACGAATTACGAATTACGAATCAACACTGTCCGGGAAAAAGTATGAGATTCTTCGCTATCGCTCTGAATGACGCGGTATATGCTTGTTTTCAACGGCATTTTGCTTGGAGGCAGCGAAGCTGCCTCCAAGCCCCCGGCCTGTTAGATCTAATCCTGAGCGTAACGCAGTGGAGCGAAGGACCTCTATGGTTTTTACGAGCCTTTTCATTACAATTGTGTTTTCGGATTTAGAATTTAGAATTTAGAATTTAGAATTTAGAATTTAGAATTTAGAATTTAGAATTTCTGTTTTCCCTATATTTGCAGCCTATTATGCAAAAATCAGTTGCTTTTTATACATTGGGTTGTAAACTCAATTTCTCTGAAACATCTACTATTGGCAGGAGTTTACGTGAAGAAGGATTTCAGAAAGTTGACTTCCATGAGGGGGCAGATGTTTACGTAATAAATACCTGCTCGGTTACAGATAATGCCGATAAAAAATGTAAGAAAATTGTAAAGGAAGCCTTGCGCCATAACCCAAATGCCTTTGTTACCGTTATTGGTTGCTACGCTCAATTAAAGCCACAAGAAATAGCCAATATAGAGGGTGTTGATTTGGTTTTAGGTGCAGCCGAAAAGTTCAATATTGTAGATTATTTAGGAGATACTCAAAAACGTGATATAGCCCTCGTTAAAGAAGGCAAAATAAAAGAAGTATTAGATTACCATGCCTCCTATTCTATTGGTGACAGAACCCGCACCTTTTTAAAAGTACAGGATGGCTGCGATTATTTTTGCTCTTTTTGTACCATTCCACTTGCTCGTGGCGCTAGCCGAAGCGATACCATTGCCAATGTTGTTAAACAAGCCGAGGAAATTGTGGCTCAAGGTACCAAAGAAATCGTTTTAACTGGCGTAAATACGGGAGATTTTGGTTCAGGAACGAGTGAAAATTTCTACCAATTATTGCAAGCCTTAGACCAAGTAAAGGGTTTAGAACGCCTCAGAATTAGCAGCATTGAACCCAATTTATTAACGGATGAAATTATAGAATTTGTGGCCTTGCAAAGTAAATGTTTGGTTCCCCATTTTCATATCCCGCTGCAAGCCGGTTCAGACCAATTGCTTAAAAGCATGCGCCGCAAATACGATACGGCTTTGTATACCTCGCGTATTGAAAAAATTAAAAAATTGATGCCGCATGCCTGCATTGGCGTCGACGTAATTATTGGGTACCCAGCAGAAACGGATGAACTGTTTTTGGAAACTTACAATTACTTAAACCAATTAGATATTTCGTACCTGCATGTTTTTACTTATAGCGAAAGAGCCAATACTACTGCTCAAAAATTGCCGGGCAAAGTACCTATGAAAACGCGCAACGAACGCAGTAAAATGTTGCATATTTTAAGTGATAAAAAACGCAGACACTTTTACGAATCTCAATTAAAAAATACCTTCCCAGTTTTGTGGGAAGCCGAGAATGATGCAGATACCATGTATGGATTTACCCCCAATTATGTTAAAGTTCAAACGGCATACGACCCCGCACTGGTGAACGAAATTGTAGATGCAACCTTGGTAAGTATTTCTGCTGACATGGTGGTGAAGGTTACCTTACAAAATATTTTCGTTTAAAACAAAACCAAGCGCCCATGAAACCATTTAATATCCCAATTCAAGCCCTTTTAATTTGTGGTGGAGATAGCAGTCGAATGGGTAAACCCAAAGCATTGCTCAATTACCACGGTATGCCGCAATACAAATGGTTGCAGGTAATGTGCCATCAACTTCAAACACCTGCCTATATTTCTTGTAAACAAGAACAACAAGATTGGTATGAACAAGGCACTCCGTTAATTTTTGATTTAGAAAAATATGCAGCAGCAGGACCAATGTCGGGTTTGCTTAGCGCCATGGAGCAATTACCTGCCTTACCGCTGTTTTTAATTGGGTGCGATTATCCCCTTTTGAGTATTAAAGACATGATGCACCTCATTCAATCTTTTGAGCGTGTAGATAAAACCTGCGCATTTTATCAAAGCAATAAGGGTTTGTTTGAACCCTTATTGGCCATTTACCATCCCAAAGATTTCTTGAATGCAAAACAGCATTATCAAGATAGGCAACACTCCTTACAAAACTTTTTAAGAGGCATTGGGGCTGAACCTATTTTGCCCCTGAATGAACTTGCTTATAAAAGCTTTGATACGCCTGAAGATTTCCTTAGTTTTCGCTAAGCAGCAATCGCTGAAAATAGCTATGATTGGGGAGTTCCCACTTTATAATATAAATACCAGCAGGCCAATAAGGTACTTCAAATGAAAGATTTCCCTCAAAGCTTTGCCCCCATTTTAAAACACCTTTCGCATCATAAATATTAACCTTTCCTGCTTTTAAATTCTGCAAATACAAGGTTTGTCCCGATTTTACTGGATTAGGAAAAACCTTTGGTTCAGCCAGTAATGAAATAGGCGCTAAACCAGCAGGAATTTCTCTGGTAAAAAAGGTATCGGCCGAACCAAAACTTGAGCAGGTATTACCGCTAGAAATGGCTTTAACACGCCAAGCATAAGGCCAATTGCCAAATAAATTTACTTGGGCAAAAGTATCGGAATATAACTGATTGTGATTTACATAATTCCAATCTCCAAAGCGCGCCACTTGCAATTGATAAGCAAAGGCACCGGGTACAGAACGCCATGTAAATGGAATATTGGTACTTATTATTCCGCTATCTGAAGGTGCTGGAAATACCTTATTGGGTGCTGCTAACAAGGCAGTTGAGGCCGAGGTTTTGGCAATTCCTCTCTGCAACATATCGTTTTGCATGGTTAAAATTTGCTCTTGGCTGAACCTACTATGACAATTATCTGAAGCATAATTCATGTACAAAGAGCTATCGGGTTTAAAGACGACACCATTGGGATCGATTAAGTTCCAGAACAAGGGACAATTCCAACGCTGTGAAACATAATCTGCCTTGGTATCACAAAAACCATCTCCGGCTGTTCTGCAATTACTGCCATCAATTTTTTCTATATTAGATGGTGTTTGGCCTCCTTCCCAACCATAAAAAGTATGCGGCAAACCGAAGAAATGACCCAACTCATGTGCAAAAGTAGTTGCCAAAGTAGCCTGACAAGAATTTTTAATAAAAACAACATCTATTCCGCCAATGTAAACGCCACACCATTGGTTGCCTCCATCATGAAAAAAAACATTTACGGCCCCTGCCATTTTATAGTAAAGTGCCCTATCATAAATGGCGTTTAAATCGCCCAAATTGAGGGCATCATCGTTAATATAATTTACGGTTTGAGCTAAATAAAAATGAAAGCCAACAGGCAAAAAACGTTCATTAATTTCGCATAAGGCTGTCATTAAATTGGAGATAGAATAATAACCAATTCCTTTACTATTGCCAATTATATGGATTTTGATTGGCACAAATTGCGTGCTTTTTTTTCCTAATTCTACCTGGCCCAAACTAAGTTTTTGTTGAAAATTACGTAAATTTTCAATTTGCTTAGCAGATAATTGGGTAAAACAACCCAAGTTCTGAGCTTGTGTAAGTAGTGATAAACAACTAACATACAGAAAAATAAAAATTATTTTTGGCATTGGTTCAAACATAAAACTAATTTGTGAGTAAATTAGTGCGTGATTTAACTTTTTTAATAAAATGGCTTTTATACATTTGCGCTGCAATTTTTTATTAAAATGAAGAACATAACAGTGATAGGATCAGGAACCATGGGCAACGGTATTGCACATGTGTTTGCACAAAACAATTACAAGGTAAATTTAATCGATGTAAACGAGGCGCAATTAAAAAAAGCCATTGAAACCATTGGTAAAAACCTAGATAGAATGGTAACTAAAGGTAGCATTACCGAAGAAACCAAATTGGCTACTTTGGCCAACATTACTACTTTTACTAGCTTAAAAGAAGCTAGCGCAAATGCCGATTTAATTGTGGAAGCTGCTAGCGAAAACATCAATATTAAATTAGATATTTTTAAGCAAATAGATGAGTATGCTCCGGCACATTGTATCTTGGCTTCTAATACTTCTTCTATTTCTATTACTAAAATTGCTAGCGTTACTAAACGTCCAGATAAAGTTATTGGCATGCACTTTATGAATCCTGTACCTGTAATGAAATTAGTTGAGGTAATTAATGGTTACAAAACTTCTAAGGAGGTGAGTTTAGCTGTAGTAAATTTATCTAAAGCTATTGGTAAAATTCCGGCTGAGGCCAATGATTACGCTGGTTTTATTGCCAATCGTATTTTAATGCCAATGATTAACGAGGCCATTATTTGCTTGCAAAGTGGTGTGGGTACGGTAGAATCTATTGATACTGTTATGAAATTGGGTATGGCGCATCCGATGGGTCCTCTGCAATTAGCAGATTTTATCGGTTTAGATGTGTGTTTAGCCATCATGAATGTGTTATACGAAGGCTTAGGTGATACGAAATATGCGCCTAGTCCGCTTTTAGTAAACATGGTTACTGCCGGTATTTTAGGGGCTAAATCGGGTGAGGGTTTCTATATTTATACGCCTGGTTCTAAGGAATTAGTTGTTTCGCCTAGGTTTAATTAGAAGATAGTCGATAGACCATAGACCATAGACCATAGTCGATATCCATAGTCGATAGATTATTGTTTATGGGGTGATTTTATGAAGGGGATGAATCAGATTTAATGGTTCATCCTTTTTTATTTTAGGGTGGGTGTGAAACTACTAAGAAACTAAGGAACGAAGGAAAAAAACTATGGTCTATGGTCTATGGACTATCGACTATCTACTATGGTCTCTTAAAACGATTCACCTACGATAAAATAGAAAAATCCTCCTTCTTTTCCTAGGCCATAATCTAACCTTAAATTGAGTCGTTCTGCGGGGTTTACGGCAAAGCGTATTCCTGTTCCCAGGGAGTATTTTATGTTTTGAAAACTTAAATCGGAGGTGTTTCTATACACATCACCAGCACCTACAAAAGCCACCATGCCCAAGCGCCAAAAAAGCGGAAACCTATACTCTAGTTGGGAACCAATAAAATTTATATCTCTGAACCTATTCTTAGGATACCCGCGCAATAAATCATCATTACCAAGGGTTGATAAATCTAAAAAAGGAACCTCGCCAAAACCATACCTACCACGCGCTTGCAAGGCAATTATATGTTTTGGTTTTATTTGCCAATATTTTTGATACAAAGAATTTATATAAGTAAATCGGTAGGTGCTCCCAATGGCAGGTAGGTAAAAGTAAGAAGACAACTCGAACAAATTTCCCTTGTAGGCATTAATTACATTATCACGGTTATCATACAAGCTTACTAGGCCCACCGCAGATTGCACTCCCCCGCGCGAACCAGGAATTTGGCCGCTTTCGAGCGAAGCTTGGGGAGTATATTTAAATCCAAACTGCTTTTCGAGGTGGTAATCGAATCCCAAAAATAAAGAAGGCTTCACTTGTTTTAGAAAAAGCGATTTAAAACTCAACAAGCTGTATTCGTATTTTTCTACTTGGTTTAAATTTGAATTATTGCCAATACCATAAAACCTATCTGGAAAATCTCGGTACCTAAATTCGCCCTTTAACAAATAATCTTCGTTGCGGGTAAAAATATTCCATTGTCCCCATACATCGAGTTGTTTGTTTTGGGTATAATCAGTTAAAAATTGAATATTAGAAACCCGTGTTTCTTTTTCGGAGGCCTTTTTGGCAGGTAATTTAAAATAATAAATTCCGGCCACTCCCCCAGCCCACCTAATATCTGGCGTATAATAAATAAGAGGAAGAATAAAAGTACCCTTCTTTTCATTGGTAGCAGTATCTTTTAAACTCCTAAAACCAAAAAATCGCTTGGGAGGCCTTGCTTCCTCATTTTGCGCACTCAGGGGCAATGTAAAGAGGAAGAGGTTCAGGCAAGCGAAAACAAAAACTATTTTATTCATTATGTGATTCATGCAAAGGTAAGGTTTGAACACTAAGATGAAAAATTCTTATGAAGGCTTAATTATAAACATATAAATTATATGCAACAGGCACTGTATACCATTCTTTTGAAAACAATGGAAATACGGCAGTTATTGGACTTACAGAATCGCATTTATCTGTGCATACTTGGCCAGAATTTGGCAATGTATCATGCAATAGCCCCCAAATAAATTAGATTTAAGTCATTTTTATGAATTTCTATTGACTTCAGGCTATTTTTTATTAGGTTTGGTCATTGTGAATAAAAAAAGCCCACATATCTTACTTCTTCTTATAGCCACTGTTATTTGTTTGCCATTGATAGCACAAGAAAAGCAGGCAGACACCCTTACATTTATACATATTAAAAAAAATAAGGTATCGTTTTTTCTGTACGATACTTATGTGAATGTGGGTGTAAACACTGCTGGAATTTATTACAGCAATCATTTCCGAAAACTAAATCAGAGAGGGGGATACATTTTAGGAATTGAGCAATATTTACCACTGAAAGACAAAATATTTTTGAGTACAGGCTTTAATTTAAACCAAAGAAACTTCCTTGTAAAAGAACAAATAAAAGAATTAGAAATAAACAACTTATACTTAGACTTGCCTATTTCTGCTGCTTTTGAATTGCCTGCAATGAGGAACCTAGACCTTAGAATTTATCTTGGGACTACGCTTTCAATGCGACTTAAATCTAGTTTAACAGACGACTTCGACCAGGCCAATCCTTTAAATGAATTTAGGTATAAGTTACAAGATTTGCATCAAGGAGATATAGGTTGGCATTTTGGATTTAGTGCAGAATACAAAGATGTATTATTCCGACTTAGGTCGTACTCCGGATTTATAAAATATGATAAGAAAGATCAAGGCATGCTTCATTCGCTTAACATTGAAATTGGCTATTTTTTATTTAGAAATTTAAAAAATAAAATGAATGCGAAATAAGACACACATTTTAATTGCATTTATTCTACAATCAAGCTTAAGTTGGGCCCAAGTGCCAACAAAGATTGAAAGAAAAACAAATTTTAACACCTACATAGGTAAAGAAAACTATACAGCTTTAATCCGCGATTCAATTCATATAAAAACGGGAAACTATGTTTTTACATCAAACCTTCCCATTAAACTCATAGACAATACCATTTTTATTAATGAGTTATCGATAAATGGACAATATTTAAAAAACCAAAAGAATGGTCAATGGAAGTATCTATATCAAAGCTTTTCGATAGCCGATTTAGCATTAAAAGGGGTGCAACAAATTTTATTACAGCATAAAATTAATGGCAATGAAGATGAATATACTTTTACTTTCAAGAATGGAAATAGATATGGAAAATCTATTTACAATCAAAGAAGAATTGAAAATGGAAAATATGGAATAGCTGAAAAACTAGCCGAAATACCCTACCAAAACGACACCATAAAAGGAGAGTTTATGGTGAATATTGATTCCATAAAAATTAATGGAACTACAAACAATGAGGGCTTTTTGATTGGCAAATTAGAACTCTTATACTTTGAAAACCAAAACCAAATTCTTGAAAAAAGAGGGTATAAAAATGGCTTTTTAATTTCTTTGGAAAAACTAAATCCTATCACAAATGAAGTAATTACTAAAATT
>JAUYMZ010000136.1 GCA_030699355.1 Bacteroidota bacterium
ATTTTTATCTACTTTAGGCTTGCCTTCTTCATTGAGTGGCTCTTTTAACCAAACAATTCTTCCATAGTAATAATTACCAGACTTAATAATGTTTACGCGGGCTTTACCGCTGCCTGTCTCCCAAAGTCCAACGATATCATCTGACTGAACCGCTTGGGCTGAGGCAAAAAATGTGAGGCTAGAGAATAATATTCCAGCCAATAATAGTATGTGTTTTTTCATGGGAACAATTTAAATTAAAACCTTATAAATACAAATTGGTTTAATAAAAAATTACCAATCATTGAAAAAAGGCCGTTTAAATTAATTATCTCAGTGAAGCGGATGATAAAAATCAAAGAAATATCTAAAAATATTACTTGTAAAACCTGCGAAAAAGATAAATTTGCCCCGCCAACAAGCATTTGAAAAACTATAAATATGCAAATTAAAGCAAATCACCGCGACGAGTTCATTTATCGTCACAATTCATCTATGGCCAATGATACAGCAGCCATGCTAGAAACCATTGGAGTAGCTAGTTTAGATCAATTAATTGATGAAACAATTCCGGCACACATCCGCCTTAAAAAGCGTATGGATTTGCCTGAAGCACTCACAGAAGCAGAATTATTAACGATGCTGAACCAGGTAGCTTCAAAAAACAAAATATACAAAAATTATTTGGGTCAGGGTTATTATGGCACCCACACACCCAACGTGGTATTGCGAAATATATTCGAAAACCCAGGCTGGTATACCGCTTACACGCCCTACCAAGCAGAAATTGCCCAGGGCAGATTAGAAGCATTGCTCAACTACCAAACCATGATTATTGAGTTAACAGGTATGGAGATTGCAAATGCGTCTTTACTAGATGAAGGAACTGCCGCCGCAGAAGCCATGCACATGATTCATGCCGAAACAAAAAAAGCAAAAGCTACCAAGTTTTTCGTTTCGGAATTGGTATTTCCTCAAACCATAGATGTATTAAAAACACGCACTGAACCAATAGGCGTTGAATTAGTAATTGGCGACCACCATACCATTATATTCGATGAAACTTATTTTGGTGCTTTAATACAATATCCTGCTGGAGACGGAAACGTTTATGATTACAGTGAATTTATGGCAAAAGCCATTGAGCAAAATGTAATGGTAGCCGTTGCAGCAGATTTATTAAGCTTAACCTTATTAACTCCTCCAGGTGAATGGGGTGCAGATGTAGTGATTGGTTCAGCCCAACGCTTTGGTGTACCAATGGGTTACGGCGGACCACATGCTGGCTTTTTTGCCACAAAAGATGCTTACAAACGTCAAATGCCTGGCCGTTTAATTGGCGTTTCTATCGATAGCCAAGGAAACCGTGCTTTGCGCATGGCTTTGCAAACCCGCGAACAACATATTAAGCGCGAAAAAGCAACGTCTAATATTTGTACCGCCCAAGTTCTATTGTCGATTATGGCAAGTATGTATGGCGTTTACCATGGTCCAAAAGGCTTGCAAGGCATAGCTGGCAGGGTTCATGGTCTGACCCAAACCTTGGCTGAAGCATTAAACGAAAATGGCTTAAGTGTGGTAACCAAACATTTTTTTGATACCATTACGGTAAAAGTAAATAATGCAAACGAAGCGCTTGCTAATTGCTTAGCTCATGAAATTAATATTGCTAAAGTAAATGACAATCATATTAAAGTTTCATTAGACGAAACGCATACCATTGCCGATGTAAATGCTTTAGCTAGTATTTTAACTGGTAAAAGTGTTAGCAAAAGTCAGCCCGCTAGCGTTACCTTAAATGCGCCTGTTATAAACATGCGTAAATCGAGTTACATGACGCACCCTGTGTTTAACTCTTACCACAGCGAACACGAAATGTTGCGCTATATTAAGTTGTTAGAGTCAAAAGATTTATCTTTATGTCATTCTATGATTGCTTTAGGTTCATGCACCATGAAATTAAACGCAACCGCAGAAATGATTCCTGTAACTATGCCTGGTTTTGGTCAATTACATCCATTTATTCCAACCAACCAAGCTACAGGATACAAACAAATTTTTGAAGAGTTAACCCATGCGTTAAAAGAAGTTACTGGCTTTGCAGGTATTAGCTTGCAACCAAATGCAGGTGCGCAAGGAGAATATGCTGGTTTAATGGTTATTCGCGAATATTTTAAGAGTATCGGACAATCACATAGAAACATTGCTTTAATTCCATCATCGGCGCATGGTACAAACCCTGCGAGTGCCGCCATGGCAGGTATGAAGGTAATTGTAACCAAAACTTTAGAAAATGGTTATGTGGATATTGACGACTTAAGAGAAAAAGCCATTCTTCACAAAGATAACTTGGCTTGTTTAATGGTAACTTACCCTTCAACATACGGTGTTTTTGAAGAGCAAATTCATGAAATATGTAACTTAATCCATGAAAATGGTGGTCAGGTATACATGGATGGTGCCAACATGAACGCCCAAGTTGGATTAACTAGTCCGGCCAATATTGGTGCCGATGTTTGTCACTTAAACTTGCACAAAACATTCTGTATACCACACGGTGGTGGCGGACCAGGTATGGGTCCCATTGGTGTTGCGTCACATTTAGTTCCATTTTTACCAGGACATTCAGTAGTAGATATGGGTGGTGGAGATAAGGCTATGTCGGCCATTTCTGCAGCCCCATGGGGAAGTGCTTCTATTTTATTAATCTCTTATGCTTACATCAGAATGATGGGAACAGAAGGATTAGAAATGGCTACCAAATATGCTATTTTAAATGCCAACTATATTAAAGCACGCTTAGAAAATGATTATCAAATAATGTATACAGGCAGCAAAGGCCGTTGTGCGCATGAAATGATATTAGATACACGTGTATTTAAAGGTGCAACAGGCGTAGAAGCGGAAGACATTGCTAAGCGATTAATGGATTATGGATTCCATGCCCCAACCATGAGTTTTCCGGTGGCAGGTACCATTATGATTGAACCAACAGAAAGCGAACCTAAATCTGAATTGGATCGTTTTTGTGATGCCATGATTGCTATTAAAAATGAGGTAAATTCCATCGAAAATGGTAGCGCTGATAAAACAGATAACGTATTAAAAAATGCACCGCATACTGCCTCTATGGTTATTGCTGAAGAGTGGAATCACAGCTACAGCAGAAACGAAGCAGCTTATCCCTTACCTTATGTAAGAAGTGCTAAATTTTGGCCAACTGTAGGCAGAGTAAACAACACCCACGGAGATAGAAACCTCGTTTGTGCTTGCTTGCCTATTGAGGCATACCAAAATTAGGAGTTGGTCTTTAGTCGTTGGTCGTTAGTCGTTAGTCGTTAGTCGTTAGTCGTTAGTCTTTGGTCGTTTGTTGCTGGTTAGTTATTTAGGTAATTAATTAGTTAGTTAAAATGACCAAAGACCATAGATCAAATACTAATGACCAACGACTAAAGACCAACGACTAACGACCAAAGACTAAAGACCAAAGACTAACGACCAACAACTAAAGACCCATCTTATGGGATAGGATGCTGATTTTGTTTCCTACGGAAATTTCGTGAAAGCCTGCTGTGCAAAGAGCGTTTTCTCCAAAGTAAATTTTATTGTGTTTTTGCCTAAAAGTACTGAGTGTTTTTAACGGTTCATGCCCTATTTCCCCCGACTGCTGATTGATAGAAATGACACTACAACGCGCACAAGGTTTGACGGCAATAAAACTGTTGTTGCCTATCGTAAATTCAAAAAATGTATCCTCTTCAAAAGGGGTGGTGCCATCCAAAACCATATTAGGCCTGAACCTATCCATGCGAATGGGTTCAGCCAAAAGAGAATTAAGTTTGTATAAAGAAGCTTGGCCAATAAGTAATAAAGGGTAAGCATCTGCAAAACTTACCAGACCAGATGCTCCTTGGTTGTTATTTGGTGTTTCTCGAACACTCTGTTCTGGCATATATACTAAGCTACATTTTTGCGCAAGTATTTCAGAAAACCATCGGTCTGCTTCCTCAGAAAAATGATAGGCCAAACAAGTATCTTCCCAAACTTGCACCTGCAGGGCTGAACCAAAAATTTGGAAAGGAATAGTTAATGTAGATTCTTTTTGGGGTGCTTCTATTATAAATTCTTGTTCACCTTTTAGCACCTTAAATTGAGATAAAATGGGCAATCCTCTTTGCGAGAGAAATCGACCGTTTTCATCAACCAACATCCAGCGTCTATCATATTGCAATCCCCTCTTAGTAAGCAAAGATGTTTGAACCGAAATACCCGGTAAACCCTTTATGGGGTAAATAAAAAGCTGTGTAATTTTTATGTCCATAAAACTATTTGGGACGATAAGCACTTTCTTTTAATATCAAATCCCATTGTTGGTTTTCCATTAATTGCTTTAAAGAAACACTCCTATTTTTATCCATAAACTCTTTCACTATTTGGTAACCCGCAAACACACCGATGGCAGGTGCCGATTCTTGTGGAACGCCTGTTGCAATGGTAAACGGACCATCATTAACATAACGCATATAAACAGCAGGATCTTGTTGGAAAAGCATTTTCGTTTCTAATAAATGAGCCCAAATCATGCCTTCATTTTCTTTTGCCCATTGATGTTGTGTTTGAGAATAACCCAATAAAATAGTGTCTGGAATTTCTGGTGCTAACTCTTTTATAAAATACCTAATCTTGCCTTCAAATAACATCATGGCTAAAAATCGTTTATCTTTAAGTTGATGTTCGTATTTACCAATGGCAAGCGACTTTAGGGTATTGGTTAGCATATATTCTTTGCGCAATTTAGCCACCATAAAATCTGGAAAATCAAGCGCAGGATAAAGGGGATAAGAAGCACCCAAATACATATCTAAGCCAATAGAAACAATGGTATCTAAATTGGCGTGAGCATATCCAAATTCGGATAAAAAAGTAATAAAAGAAGGAACCCTATCTTGTGGAAATTCTTTTTGATAAACGCCCATTGCGTCGGCAAGTTGCTGCTCAAACTTTACTATATCCGGAAACACACTATCTACTTCAAACTTTAATTGTTGGATACTTGGAAAATGAACAAATTTATCTAATGAAGGTTGGTAAGCAACGGTGCGTTCCTCTTCACTAATATTGAGCATCTCTTCTGCAAAAGTTTGGTAAAAAGGTCCGTACTTTTTTTGCAAATTGGCAAAATGATTTGAGCTTGCTAAAGATTGCTTGTCAAACAAATCTTGTTCAAATCGCATTAAATGAATGGAGGCCTTATCTTTAGCGCAAGAAGTTAGGATACCCAAAACAAGAAATAGGCGAAAACATTTTTTAAAATTTACTGGCATATTTTTCACTTCAATATTATTTATGTTAAAACTTTTGGCAATATCTGTATTTGCGACTAAATTTGGCATCTAATCAATATATTTTATGAAACATACATTAATTTCATTTGCACTCTCCTTGGTATTTGCCTGCAATTTGTTGGCACAAGAAAATAATATTGAATTTGGATTGGGAACCACTCCATTTATAAGTTGGATTTCGCCAAGCAACAAAGCGATTAGTAATGGAGGCGCAAATCCCTCTTTTGGTTTTGGGGCAAAGATAAATTATAATTTAAGTAGCAAATATGCTTTTGGATTTGAAATAAACTTGCAAAATATTGGTGCCAGCTTAAAAGCAGATAATGCAGTGATAAATCACCATAATATGTATGATACCGTTTCAAATTTTGGTATAAATTACAATTTACAATATTTAGATTTACCTATTTTTATAAAAATGCATACCGTACCTCAAAACAAGCGCTCTTTTTACGGAGAGTTTGGTGGTTCATTAGGCTTTTTATTAAAACAAAGAGGCGATGTAAACTCAGATAAATACAATAAAGACGATATTAATTTATCAGAACCCGACGAGCATGATAAATTTGATTTAAAAAGTACCAATAATCCAGATAGCTACAAAATTACAGCCAACAAATTAAGAGCAGGTTTAATGTTTGGAGCAGGTGTAAATTTGCACTTAAGCAACAGTTCTAGGGTAGAGCTTGGATTGCGTTACCATATGGGATTAACAGATTTATTGAGCGAGGATAAGTGGACAGCCAATAGCAATGGCATTGGGCTAAATATTGGTTTTATTTTCTAAAACAAATTCTGTGAAGATTACCCTTTCTCAACTGAGTTTTCATACTGGCAATTTTGCTGGCAATACAGATAAAATAATTTCGTCTATTGAATCGGCCAAGCAGGAAGGTTCAGGACTTATCGTTTTTTCTGAACTAGCAACCTGTGGATATCCCGCGCGCGACTTTTTAGCCTTTCAAGATTTTATCAATCAAGCTGAAAATAGCATTCAAAAAATCGCCAATCATTGTCGAGGAATTGCTGCCATTGTTGGCTCTCCAAGGCCAAACTTAATTAGCAAAGGCAAGGCACTATTTAATTCTGCTTACTTTTTAGCTGATGGAAAAATCGCACACATTACAGACAAAACCCTCCTACCCAACTATGATATTTTTGACGAATACCGATATTTTGAACCCAATAAACAATTTGAAATTATAAACTACCAAGGTTTCAAAATTGCGCTTACTATTTGCGAAGACTTATGGAATATTGTTGAAAATCCGCAATACCCAAATACGCCAATGGATGAGTTGATTTTACAAAATCCTGATTTTATAATTAATATCGCGGCTTCACCGTTTTCAAAAACCCAAATTGCAGAAAGAAAGCAAGTTTTAACCCAAAACGCCACGCTATATAAGCTTCCCATATTCTATGTAAACCATATTGGCGCCCAAACCCATTTAATTTTTGATGGTGGTTCTTGTGTATTCAACGCAGCAGGTAATATCTTTCAAGAATTAGCTTATTTTAAAGAAGATACCCAAAGTTTTGAAGTGGAGAAAACAGCAGATTTACTTCAAATATTTGGTTCGAACCAAAACCATAACATACCAAGAAACAAATATGAAGATATAGAAAATGCACTGGTTTTGGGCATTCGTCAGTACTTTCAAAAACTCGGATTTAAACAAGCTATTTTGGGCTTATCTGGCGGGGTAGATTCTGCTTTAGTAAGTTATTTGGCTTGCGAAGCTTTGGGAAAAGAAAATGTTTGGGCTATTTTATTACCTAGCCAATTTAGCTCTCAACATTCTATAGACGACAGCATACAACTGGCACAAACCCTTGGTATAAAATATGATATTATGCCAATTGAAAACACATTCCAATCTTTTTTAAACACCCTCTCCCCTTTTTATAAAGACTCTGCTTTTGGCCTAGCCGAAGAAAATTTGCAAAGCAGAACACGTGGCGTTTTATTAATGGGATTAGCCAATAAATTTGGCCATATTTTGCTCAATACAAGTAATAAAAGCGAATTAGCTGTTGGCTATGGAACACTCTATGGTGATATGTGCGGTGGTATTTCTGTAATTGGCGATTTATATAAAACAGAAATTTATGCCCTCTGCGATTACATCAATAGAACAAAAGAAATTATTCCAAATAATATTTTAACCAAAGCGCCTTCCGCAGAACTTCGTCCCGACCAAAAAGACAGTGATAGCTTGCCACCCTACGAGATTTTAGACGCCATTTTACATCAATATATAGAAGAAGAAAATGGTCCTTCACAAATTATAGAGGCTGGGTTCGACTCAAATTTAGTGCAGCGAATTTTACGTATGGTAAACATGAACGAATGGAAAAGATGGCAAGCTCCACCTGTGCTTAGATTGTCTAAGAAAGCATTTGGACCAGGAAGACGCGTGCCGATATCTGGTAAATACTTGAGTTAAGCCATTCTATTTAGGGTAAACACCGTAATTTCTGGTAAAATCCCTACCCTACCTGGATAACCTAAAAAGCCGTAACCACGGTTTACATACAACATTTGCTTTTCTATTTTATACAAATCTGCCCAATGCGGGTAGATATATTGAGAAGGACTCCATTTAAAATGGCCAAATTCTACTCCAAATTGAAAGCCATGGGTATGCCCAGAAAGTGTTAAATCTATATCAGGATGCTGCTTTGAAACAATGGTATCAAAATGACTTGGGTCGTGCGATAATAAAATTTTAACTGGCACATCAGGCATGCCCGCTTTGGCCTTATCTATATCGCCAAAACGTTGAAATCTACCTCGGTCACCCCAATTTTCTACACCTAATAAACCAATTCTTTTATTTTCCTTTTCTAGCAAAACATGTTCATTGCGAAGTAAATTCCAACCCATATTTTTATGTACATCAAATAAATCGGTAAGGTTTTTAGCCTTAGCTTCTGGGCTAGCCCAATCGGTTACATAATCGCCGTAATCATGGTTTCCAAGAATGGAATAAACACCCATTGGTGCTTTTATTTCGCTAAACATATCAGCCCATTCGTAGGCTTCATCGGTTCTATTATTAACGAAATCTCCTGTAAATACTGCCACATGCGCCTTTTGCTCTTTTATTAATTGAATCCCTTTATACACGGCATCTTTATCAAAAAAACTGCCGGTATGCACATCGGATATTTGCAAGACTTTTAGTCCGTCGAAGGCCTCAGGCAAATTGGGCAGCACCAAATTAACTCTTCTAACTTGGTAATTGTATGCGCCAGAAAACAATCCACGAGAGAGCATCACAAAGGGCACTGCGCCTGCAACCAAACCAGCACGCGCAATAAATTGTGAACGAGAAATTTTCTTCTCATCAGACACTAAAGATTCTTCCAATTCTTCCTCTATCGCTTCCTCTTTTTGGTTCAAAATTTTCCGTTCGATACCATGCCAAATCCAAATAAAAAACCTCTTAATATCATCAACAACAATAAACAAAAATGCCACCAACTTGGAAGCATAAATGATAAAAAAGAAGCCCATTAAATAGGTTCGAACCAAACGATTGGCTGCCAAATTTGAATTGAATTGAAGTAGAAAAAAAGTGACTACAATTAAAATTGGGATCAGCCAGTAAATGGCCTTAATGGTTTTTTGGTACCAAACCGGCCTATTTTTAATAAGTACTTTGATGGCTTGCCATAAATATAAATCTAGTAGTATAACAAAAAGGCTAAAGCCCAAAAACATTTTTATTTTAAACGATTGCATGTATAGCTATTAATGTAAGGTTTCAAATTAACAAAAGAAAAGGGGTTTAGTTCCTATTACGAGATGCTAAATTAATTAACAACTTAAATTAATTAGGCAAAAAAGGATTTAAAATTCATGAGAATCTGAAATTCTTGCTTAAAATTGTAAACTAAAAATGGGAAAAACATTAAAAGCAATTGGCAAAAAATTAGAACGTCTAAGAATATTCCTCTGGAAGGTATGTTTATTAGCCTTTCAGATTAGCTTGTTTTTTATCATTATTTATCGGGTAATACCTGTGCCTATAACGCCATTGCCTATCAAAAGATTATTTGAACAAGCATTTGGAGACGACCCAGTGCGCTTAAAAAAAGATTGGGAAAGCATTGAAAGTTTAGGGAAAAATATTTGTTTAGCTAGTTTAACATCCGAAGATCCAAAGTTTTTCAATCATTACGGATTCGATTTTGAACAGATTATTGATTCCATTAAAAAAAGTTTCGACAAAGGAAAACGGCCCCGCGGGGCAAGTACCATTAGTCAGCAAACAGCCAAGAATCTTTTTTTTACCCCCAACAGAAGCTGGATTAGAAAAGGCTTAGAAGTATATGTAACCATTGCCATTGAAACATTATGGACAAAAAAGCGCATTTTAGAAGTGTATTTAAACATCATTGAAATGGGCAAAGGAATATATGGTGCAGAGGCTGCGGCATTGTTTTATTTTAATAAATCTTCGTCCAAATTAACGGCACAAGAGGCAGCATCCATTGCAGCCTGTTATCCAAATCCACGCAGGTGGATAGCCAATAAACCATCCCGTTACATAAGAAAAAAGCAGCAAGTAATTGTTAGGTATATGTATAGAATTGGTCCACTTCCATGGGAAGAGAAAAAGTCTACCACAAAAAAGCCTGCATAAGCAGGCTTTTTTGTGGTAAGTTATTTTGGTAATTCTTCTTTATCTACGCGAGGTTGTCGTTTTTGAACCGGACGGATAATTCTAAATTCTACTTTTCTATCTAAGCCTTCGGTGCTCATTTTATATTTGGTTACATAAGGATCTTTATGAGAGAACACCAACATACGATGCTCTTCAATTTCATACACCTTATAAAGCCTTCTTTTCACCTCAAGTGCCCTTCGCTCTGCCAATGTTAATTGCGTAAGATTTGGTTTATTATTATCTGAATGTCCGATAATAACCAAAGAAGCAGAGGTATCTACCATTAAAATACGAGCAATTTGTTGAAGTAAGCTATATTGCTCTACGTGCACCGTAAAATGATTGGGAGGAAAAACGATGGTTGGTAAGCCGAAACCACTTTTTGAGATAGTAACAAAATCTGTTTTAGGGATTGAATCATTTAAACGATAGATATTTCCAGTACCATCATTGCCTTCATTGCCATCAGGAAAATACAAGCCTAAAGATTTACTAAAACCATATGGATCTGGATCTATCGAATCTGGAATACCATCTCCGTCACTATCCAGTGTTACTCCCTTATTGTCTACTTTATATCCTTCTGGCGTATTCGCCTCTTGATCAAGATAATCAGGAATACCATCCTTATCTGTATCTGCTTTCATAGCCTCTGCTTGGTCTTTAGCATCTTGCAAATCGCGATAAATTTTATCTATTGGATTGCTCCAATCCATGTGATTGGGTTTATTTTTAGTGGTTATATTATACGAGACGTTCACCATAAAATAGCCATTACCATCTGGAAGGGTACTGGCAATATTAGAGATATCAATATCATCGTTTGAACCAATAAAATAGTCGAATTCGGCACCGATATCAATATTTTTAGTAACCTTTCTTTTAAAACCAAATATCAAAGGAACAGACAAACTGGTATTACTAAGTTTTGAAACATTGTCTCTTTGATTTGTAATTGAGTTAAAAGTATCTTTAGAAGAACTGTATGAAAGTCGACTTAACCCTACCCCAAAATAAAAGTTATTTCTTGGGAAGCTTTGTCTGTAATCGATGGTACCTAGATTAAAGATGGCTTGTAAAGAAAGATTGTTTACATCGCTGTTAAAGTACACATTTTCTTTTGCGTTGGAACGCGTATTGGCTCCAGAGATTTTTCCTTGCAAGTATTGCACCCTTAATCCCATAATATGATTTAAAGAAACTTTTCCGTAGGCACCAAACCCAGGAGAGATGGCATCTGCGGGAATATCTGTGGCACCCAATGCAATTCCAAAATTACCACCAACAGAGAATCTGCTATACATAGCAGGAGGAATAATGTTCATGGTATCCGAGGCTTTCTCTTTTTTCACCTTGTTGCTGGTTTTAGCCGATTCATCTAATACAGATACATCTGGCTTTGCTAACTTCCCGGGAGTCCCTTTTTCTGGGGTTTTAGGAGATTTTTGGGCAAATAAAATACTTGCCGAAAAAACGAAAACAAACATAAAAAAAATAGTTCTCATACAATGGTTCTTTGCAGTAAAATATCTGCTAAGATAATCCATTGTATGAGAACTATATAATTTCTCAGATTCAGTTATCTACAAACTATTGTGCATTGTATATGTACAACCAAGAGTTTGGATCAATTTCCTTACGAGCTTGTCTTAAGGTTCTGATAGCTTCTGCTCTATTATCAGTAGAAATAATTGATAATCTTAACATTCTAGAGTTAGTTGTGCTTCTGTAGATGCTCGGACTAAATCCTTTACCTGCCAATTTAGCTTGTGTATTTTTTGCAACAGCTAATTTGTTTACGCTATAACATCCAACAATTACATTATACCTTGATGGTGGCGGAGCCACTTCATTAGAGGCAACATAAGGAGTGGTATTGGCACTTGGCTCAACTACTCTTGGCTCGGCAGTACGCGGTGTATTTCTTCTTTGTCTTGGAGCTGGTGCAGGAGTAGGTTCTACTGGAGCAACGCTTGGTTTAGGACTTGGAGCTACAACCACTGGTTTAGGAGCTGGAGTTGGTTCTACTACTGGAGCTGGTTCAACTACCGGAGTTGGTTCAACAACAGGTGTAGGCTCAACCACTACTGGCGTAGTTTCAATTTTAGGCTCTTCTGTAACAGGCTTCTCAATAACAGGTACTTGCTCTAAAGTAGTTTTCTTATTTTTAAAGTTATTGTAATTTTCATAAGACCAATCAATGTGTTCTTTATCTTTTGAAGTACCAATTTTATAAGTAACACCGGTGTGTAAATATAAATGATGATCTAAACTTGCATTTGTATAGGCTTGATCAATCCATTTGCTACCGTTATAGTTAAAATCAACTCCCGCTATTAAATCAAATTGGTTGTTGATATACTTTCTAGCTTCATAACCTAAAACAATGGTTTGAATGCCTGGAGAAATTGAAAGGGGTGATTCACTTACTGATTTTCCATTAGCATAGGTTGCGTCGCCTTTTGCTTTGGTAAATCCTGCGCCAATAATTGCATAATGATTCCATTCTAGTCTATTGGCTGGCTCAGCTACTACACTTCTTACATTAACTAATACCCTTCCAGAAATTTGTCTTAAACTGGTAGAAAACTCTTTAATAGATTCTGGTGTCCCTACTGCAGGAGTTCCAGTAGTAGCTTGGTCGCCACCTACTTTTCCATAAGCAAAATTCAATTGACCTGACAAGAACTTATTAAATGAATGTCTTAAACCCAAACCAAACATACCGGTAAGGTTGTAACCAACTGGCGTAAATAAAATAGGCAATCCAACAGTTCCATCAACGGCCCATTGACTGTAATCTTTTGGATTTTCGTCTTCTTTTTCAATATTCTTGTGCGACCAATCCAATAAATTAGCATGCTTTTTCGCACCAATTTTTACACTCATTCCCGCATAAAAATTTAAA
>JAUYMZ010000137.1 GCA_030699355.1 Bacteroidota bacterium
CAGACGAAGAAGGAGAACTTTTTGAATACCGGCCAAACACACCCCTAAATCCCCTCTCAAGAGGGGACTATAAGATGTCGGAAAGTCAAAGAATACAAGAAACACTATTCCATGAAAAGCAAACCATTATAGAAAATTGTCTCTTTGGTGTAGACATCAATGCCAATTCAGTTAAAATTTGTCGTTTACGATTGTGGATTGAGCTTTTGAAAAATGCTTATTATATACACACCCCCAACCCCTCTCGAGAGGGGAGTTATAGAGAGCTGCAAACACTACCGAATATTGACATTAACATTAAATGCGGAAACTCATTGGTGAGCCGTTTTGGCATTGATGCCGATTTGAAACAAGCTTTGAAAAACAGCAAAGGCAAATGGAGCATTGATATGTATCGCATTGCCGTTGACACATACCGTAACGCTGAAAACAAGGAGCAGAAAAGAGAAATGGAACGACTAATTGCCGACATAAAATCGGATTTCAGAAGCGAAATTTCCTTGAACGACCCAAAGGTACTAAAGCTTAGAAAGCTGAGCAGTGAATTGTTTATATTAACAAATCAGCAGCAACTTTTTGAAATGAGTAAAAAGGAAAAAGCCAATTGGAACAAGAAAGTGCAGCAACTAACCGAAGAAACTAAAAAACTTGAAGCCGAAATTGAAGAAATAAAAGCAAACAAGATTTACGAAAATGCTTTTGAATGGCGTTTTGAATTTCCCGAAGTGCTGAATGATGAAGGCGATTTTGTGGGCTTTGATGTGGTAATTGGAAATCCGCCTTATATCAGGCAAGAGGAATTTTCTGATATTAAACCGTATTTAAAAAGCAAATTCGAAATTTATCATTCAATTGCCGATTTATTGACCTACTTTGTTGAACTTGGCTATTTGATTCTTAAAGAAAAGGGAACATTTCAATTTATCATTTCAAATAAATTTACAAGGGCAAATTATGGTCAGGTTATGCGACAATTTTTGTTGAATAAGACTAGTTTAACACATTTTCTCGATTTTAGTGGCATTCCTGTTTTTGATGAAGCAACTGTTGATGCTGCAATTATTGGCTATAATAAGTTGATTACTAGACCAAACAAATTTGTATTTGCAAATATTCCCAAAAAGAACCTTGATGTTTTAGAATTTGATGCTTTTTTAAACTCTATAAAAATAGAGTTTGAACAGGGAAATATGACAGATAATGTTTGGGCTTTTGAAAACACACAAGTATTAGAGATTAAAAGAAAAATAGAAGCCAAGGGTGTTCCATTAAAAGATTGGGATATAACAATTAATTATGGAATTAAAACAGGTTTGAATGAGGCTTTTGTAATTGATGGCAAGAAGAGGGATGAATTAATAGAAAAAGACCCCAAAAGTGCTGAGATTTTAAAACCGTTGCTTCGTGGCAGGGATATTCAAAAATGGCAAGCTGATTTTCAGGATTTATGGTTGATTGCTACTTTTCCCAGCAAATCGCATGATATTGATGATTATCCTATAATAAAAAAGTATTTAGAGAGTTTTGGGAAAGCTATTGAACAAAGCGGAGAAAAAGGAGCAAGAAAAAAAACAACAAACAAATGGTTTGAAACTCAAGATAATATTGCCTATTGGGCTGATTTTGGAAAACCTAAAATTATCTATCCCAATATGACTAAATTTTTACCTTTTGTAATTGACTTGGAAAATAACTATTACCACAATGACAAGTCATTTCATTTGGTTGCTGAAAGAATTTATTGGCTTGGTGCTTTTTTAAACTCTAAACTTTTTAAGTATTGCTTTCAAGATAATTTTCCAGAGCTATTGGGTGGAACAAGAGAATTACGAAAGGTATTTTTCGATAAAATACCTGTAAAGCAAATTAACAGAGAACAAGAAAAACCATTTGTAAAGTTGGTAAGTACAATTCTATCAATCAAAAAACAAAACCCATCAGCAGACACCACCGATTTAGAAAACCAAATAGACCAATTGGTTTACCAACTATACGATTTAACACAAGAAGAAATTAAAATTATAGAGGGGAAATAAATGGTTTTAATAATTGAAAAAACTGTAGCTTACATGTTGATGGTATTAAAATCAAAAGTGAGTATTTCTGCCTACAAAAATGAATTCAATGCTATTCATCATGGGGATTATAAAGAGTTTCTTAAATTAATTAAAGAGCCGATTCCTTTCATGATTAAGTATCAAAATGGTATAATTACAAATGAGGAGGAAAATCCAAATTATGATTGTGATTTTGAAGGTTTGCTCAAATCTGGACCTTCTTTAAAAATGTTTTATACAAAATGTACTAGTTTCTATGGAAAAATACTTGATAATGATATCCCAGAAGATATATACTATAAAGTGGTTACATTTGAAATTGCTATTCGTATGCATGCTAACAACAATAATTTATTAAACAATTCCAACCGAATAGAATTGGAAAAAGTAATTGATATTTTGTGTTGTTTCAAAAACATTTCAGCTATTGATAATAAAAAAATTCATGGAGCTAGAAGGTTTGTAAATATGATTAAGCATTTTA
>JAUYMZ010000283.1 GCA_030699355.1 Bacteroidota bacterium
ATCATTGGCATCATAGGTGTAAGTTTCCCAAGGTGTAGGGTTCTCGACTTCGCTCGAACTGACTAAGGCAAGATTATTGGGAACACCATATACCACACGCTGCTCACTTAAGTCAGGATTAACCGTTCTTATCACCTGACCCCGTGGATCGTAGTATATTTTTATTTTTTGGCCAACTGGCATAGGTACAAATATTTATTTTTATTCTGGTAATTCAAAATCAAAACCAGTGGCAAAAAAAGGTTCATACTTCTCTACCACTTTTCCTTTATTATTATAAATCTGCCATCCACTTACAACAACATTTAATGGGTCGTCTCCATCGCGTTCAATTCCCAAAGCATCATCATTGCTGCTTTGGGAAGCTGGCAAACTGCTGCTTCCCAAAATTCTGTCTTCGGGGTCAGTATCTCGTGTATCAGACATAATATCACGCACAATAAAAAATACATTACTTTTCTCAGAATCTTGGCAATCTAAATACACATACTTTCGATTGTCATAATCAATGTAAAATGCTTGTTCTATTACCTATCTGCGTTCAATAGAAGAAAATTAAATTAAAGTAGCCAACCCTTTTGGAGTTCATTTCAAAAAAAACTAAATTCCCCCAAATTTAAAATTCACTTTCCTAATTCCATAAAATGAATCCTACCATCTTAGTAAGCGGCTGCACCAAAGGCATTGGATTAGCCATTGTTCATATATTTGCATCCAATGGCTTCAATGTAGCTGGTTGTGCCCGTAATAAATCAGAATTACAAGCTTTGTTTACAGAACTTTCTACCTCTTATCCAAGCCAGCAATTCTTTATGGAAGCCTGCGATGTGAGTAGCTCAGAAATGCTCAAACTCTTTGCACAAGATGTAATCAATGAATTTAAAACCATTGATGTATTGGTAAATAATGCAGGCGTATTTTTACCCGGAACCATTTTAGATGAACCTGAAGGCGCCCTCGAAACTCAGTTCCAAACCAATGTGGCAAGCGCCTACTATTTAAGTCAAATTATTGGCAAAAACATGTTGGGTTCAGGCCGCGGACATATCTTTAATATTTGCTCTACTGCCAGTATTACCGCCTATACCAACGGTGGTTCGTATTGTATTAGCAAATATGCCATGCTTGGGCTGAACCAAGTGTTGCGCCAAGAACTAAAAGAAAAAAACATCAAAGTTACGGCCATTCTGCCGGGCGCTACTTTAACAGAAAGTTGGAAAGGCAGCGATTTGCCCCCACAGCGTTTTATTCCGGCAGATGATATTGCCAAACTGGTTTACAATGCCTACACCCTTTCGCCGCAAACCAATGTAGAAGAAATTTTGGTGCGACCAATTCTTGGAGATATTGGCTAAACAAATTTTAGTAAATTTATATACCTTCGCACAACAAGGTTTAAAGCTATTGTAAGAACTTTTTTTACCCTTTTCTGTTTCATTAAAACATGAGTCAACACGCACTATTTGTAGATAGTTTAACCAACTATAAAAGAAGAAAAACCAATACCGTTGCCATCGGCGATTTGCTTATGGGTAGCGATTATCCTATTCGTATTCAAAGCATGACCACCACCGATACCATGGACACCTTGGGTTCGGTAGAACAAATTATTAGAATGGTTGATGCAGGTTGCGAATTGGTTCGTCTTACTGCTCCAAGTATTAATGAGGCAGAAAACTTAGCCCATATTAAGGCAGAACTTAAGAAACGAAATGTTTATGTTCCTTTGGTTGCCGATATCCATTTTACACCCAATGCAGCCGAAATGGCGGCGAGGATTGTAGAAAAAGTGCGCGTTAACCCAGGCAATTATGCCGATAAAAAAAAGTTTCAAGTATTAGAATATACAGACCAAGATTATGAAAATGAGCTCTTACGTATCAGAGAAAAGTTTGTACCACTCGTTAAAATATGCAAAGAATATGGTACCGCCCTGCGCATTGGAACCAATCACGGTAGCTTAAGCGATAGAATTTTAAGTAGATACGGCGATACCCCGCTTGGCATGGTTGAAAGTGCCATGGAGTTTTTACGCATAGCCGAAGACGAAAATTTTCACAATATTGTGCTATCTATGAAGGCCAGTAACCCGCAAGTAATGGTGCAAGCGTATCGCCTTTTGGTTCAAACCATGAACCAACATAATATGCATTACCCGCTGCATTTAGGGGTAACAGAAGCAGGTGATGGCGATGATGGCCGCATAAAATCTGCGCTAGGAATTGGCGCTTTATTAGAAGATGGCCTCGGAGATACCATTCGCGTTTCGTTAACCGAAGACCCCGAGTTTGAAGTGCCCGTTGCCAAACAATTGGCCCAGAGATACAGTGATAGAGAGCACATTGCTCCGATAAAAAATGCAAGTTCTTGGATGCAAAATAATCCCGAGATTTTTTATCAATATAAAAAACGAGCTTCCTCTCCAATCCAAAATTTTGGAGGCACCCAAGTACCTCGAGTAATTGCCAACTTTGCCAACCAAATCATTTCTCAAAAAGATTTAGCCTCCATTGGGTACAATTTTAATGAGCAATTAGACAAATGGAATATGTCTGAGTTGGGGGCAGATTATATTTTCTTAGGCAATACACCTGCTCCTTTTATGCTCCCAATTGGCTTAAAAGCCGTTTACAATGCCATCACTTGGGAAAAGGTGCTAGATAAAAGTAATAGCTTTCCTTTATTTGCTGCCCATGAGTTTGAAAACGCCAAAGTTTTCTCGCAAAGCCTCAATTTTGTGCACCTAAACAGCCAAGATTGTCTGAACCTAAACTTGCTCGAAAAAATTAAAAAACAGCAAAACTGTGTCCTTATTTTATCTGCTTCACATACCAATACGCAAACAGATTTAAGAAACGCTATCGGTTTATTAATTGAACAAAATATACAGAATCCCATTGTTTATGGATTAAGTTATTCAGAAGAATTGGTTCAAACCGACCCGCTAAACTTGCACATGTTATATGCCAGCACCGACGCCGGAAGCCTTTTAATAGATGGTTTTGGAGATGGCATATTCTTCTTAAATAGCAAAGTAGAAGCGAATAGATTAAACGACATTTCGTTTGGTATTTTGCAAGCAGCGCGCACCCGAATAAGCAAAACAGAATACATTAGCTGTCCAAGCTGCGGCCGCACTTTATTTGATTTGCAAGAAACAACCGCCATGATTCGCAAAAGAACTGACCACTTAAAAGGTGTTAAAATTGCCATTATGGGTTGCATTGTAAACGGTCCGGGAGAAATGGCAGATGCCGACTATGGATATGTAGGTTCAGGCCCAGGAAAAATAACCCTTTACAAAGGGAAAGAGGTAGTTAAAAAATCTATTGGATTTGATAAGGCTGTGGATGAGTTAATTCAGCTAATTAAAGACGATGGAAATTGGGTAGAAACCGAAAATTAATGCAACCCAAACAACAGTTTTACTGACTCTCTTGTAAAATATAATTAATTAACATAAATTCGAATCCTTAAAAATCAAAATCAAAAATGAAAAAAGTGTTACTAACAGCCCTTGCTGCCCTATCTATTGGATCAGCTGCAATGGCGCAGAAAATTGACGGTAGTGGTGAGTTTAAATACCATGCTGAAGGTGTAAAAGTAAATCCATTCAAGGCTCAAAAGCCAATGAAAAAAGGTGGCGAGCCTGTTTCTACTTGGTATGATGTTATTGATATGATTGAGCAAAGTACTGCAGGTGGCGGTTTAAGAAGATATGTAGATTTTTTAACGCATGATTCTTTAAATAAGTTTATAAACGATGATGGTACGGTAAGATATGGTGGTACAGTAAGTGTTGGTCATATTTTTGACCCGAAAGATGATTTAATCCAAAACACAGACAATCCAGAAAACCAATTATCAAGATTTAACAGCTATAAATTAGACAGTGTTGCCTTTTCTTATTTATATGTTAGAAATGTAGATCAAATAAATGATGGTATGGGCGGAACCATACCTGTAGTAGATACTGTATTTGTATCATACTGGAGAGGTCCACAAATTAGACAAGCTGCTTTTACTGATGGTACAAGATATGCTACACCAAATAGTCAAGCTCCACATTGGAATTTTGCCAACAGAATGCCTTCTGGTTATTTTGCAATGGATACTTTCTTATTATCATCAGGAGCTAATGGCATTTTCGACACCACGCGCGTAAGTAATAATAATAGTGGTTTTGAAAACGGTTGGTTCAGCAAAATTTCTTCTATAAAAGCGCCAGAAGGTGTAAGTGTAACAGCGAGTGCAAATGGTACCAATGTAAATACATTAACTGCTTTCTCATTTACATTTAAGTCGGGTATCCCTGCAGTAATTGGCGCCGATACCGCTGTTTTTTGTTACCAACAAGATCCTGCTACTGCACCTGCAGGCATGAGAAGAACAAACTATTTTGGCTATGGTTTATACTTAAATGAAGGAGCTATTGGTTGGGAAAACACCAAATACCATAACACACCACTTTTAGCTTTAAAGCCTTATGCTTATGCTACTATCAATGGTTGGACAGGTTATGTTGCGGGTCAAGCTTTTAACAACGAAAGATTTGTGCAAACTTTCTTCCACATTAGCGTTGATACTTCTAATGGCAAACCAGGTGTAGGCTTAAATGATATGGAAACAGTTAAAATTAATTCTGTTTTCCCTAACCCTGCTACTTCTAAAGTTACCGTTAACATGAACTTAGTTAATTCTGCTGATGTAACTGTTTCTTTAACTAACTTAATGGGTCAAGAAGTTTCTACTTTAACTTTCCCTAACACTCCTGCTGGAGCATTTGAATTACCAATGAATACTTCAAACGTTAACGCTGGTGTTTATATGATTAACATTAAAGCTGGTAATTATACTGCTAGCCAAAAATTGGTTATCACTAAATAAAGAGGAAGAAAAAATTCGAAATCCGAAATCCGAAATTCGAAATATTAAAATAATAGAAAACCCCGAATTGCTTTGCAGTTCGGGGTTTTTTGTTGTTTGTTTGGCTATATTGGGGTGTTCTGTTCTGGGTAGATTAGGCAGATTAATTTGTAATATGCGACTTTAACAAGTTAATTTCGGCCTAAAAACAAAACTTCTATTTTCTGTATTTCACTTTAGGGAAACTTTATTATATTTGTACGGTGGACAAAAATCAGAAACATAGAAAGATTACGTTTTACAAAAGCTACTTCCAAGACTTTTTTGACAAACAATCTAAAAAAGTAAAGGCCAAAATTATTTGGACTTTTGACTTGGTTGAAGAATTACAAAGAGTTCCTGAAACCTATCTTAAACATATTGAAAATACTGTTGGACTTTTTGAAATTCGTGTTCAACAAGGCAATGACATTTTTCGCATTTTCTGCTTTTTTGACCACGGACAATTGATTGTCTTAGCCAATGGTTTCCACAAGAAAACGCAAAAGACTCCCAAAAAAGAAATTGAATTAGCACTTAAGATTAAAGCAGAATATGAAAGCGAAAAATAAAAACTTAATAACTCTTGAAGAGTTCAAAGATAAAAATTATGGTAAACTTGGGACCAAAGAACGTGACGAACTTGAATCCGGTTATGAAGCATTTAAAATTGGCGCCTTAATTCACGACACTCGTTTAGAAATGGGAATGACTCAAGAACAACTTGCGGAAAAAGTTGGAACTACTAAATCTTATATTTCAAAAATAGAGAATAACATCAAAGAGGCTCGTATTTCGACTCTTCAAAAAATTGTTGAACTTGGTTTTGGTGGTCGACTTGAATTGAACATAAAAATATAATATTCATTTTACAGAAAAGTATAAACCGCATATTTTTAAAAGTAAAATCTTAAGCAAAAAAAATCCCGAGCTGCATGGCAACACGGGATTTTTTTATATTGGTATATTAACTATTCTACCACGAAACGTTGGCTAGTTTTAACCTCGCCTTGAATAAAGTTGATAAAATATACACCTGGCTTTACACTGCTTAAATCAACAGGAAATTGGTTCAAGCCTTTGTTCATCATTAGGTTCGACATACTGATTACTTCGTTGCCAAGAATATCAAATACACTGATAGAGGCAGATTCACTGCTTACGGCATTAACTTCTGCACGTAACGTTTCTTTAGCAGGATTTGGATATACACGAAAACCATTTTGATTGGCCACTTTATTTAAACCACTGCTTAAACCCCTGCTACTTGCTAATACAAATTCAATGTCTGTAATATTTCCTGTGGTATCAGAATTAGCCGATAACAATGGATATCCACCGTTGGCAGAAAACCAAGCATAAGCACTTATATTTTCTGTAACATCACCAAATCCTGGAAGGCTGCTATATGTTCCTGTGATGGTATTTCTAACCATAAAATTAACCCTCACAATGGTATTTAAATTTTGTCTCAATACATCAAACTCACCGGCATCCATCTTCAATTTTCCATAACCATCAATTACCGAATTGGCTTTTAAGGAATAGGTAATTCTAACCGAATCAATGAATGGCAATTCTAATCCAAAATCACTGGCTAATGTTGTTAAAAGATTAACAGAGGAATCTTGGTACCTAGTTCCCATGGTTGAAGGGAATTCCATTAACTTAAATGAACCGCCTGAACCACTTGTCATACCTGCCTCCAAAATAACCCTTAAGGCAGAATTGCTAATGTTAAAATAAGTTGGCAACTCTTCTAAGGTCATTGGGTCTCTTTCAAAACTTACTAAATTACAACCAGCTGGAGCGCCTGGATAAGTAAATCCATCGGCAAAGAATGTTGTATCTACGATATCTCTATTTGCCCAACCTGTTAAATCCCAAGACTTATTGGCACCTCCCATTTTTAAAGCATTGCTTGTGTTTTCATCGATGGCAGTATCGGAAGCAATTAAAAACCAATCGCCTGCCACAGCGTAAGAAGATCTTTCTACGGTAATTTGCGAAAATGCGGTTAATCCTCCAAGGATTAAGCCTGCTGAAAGTATATATTTTTTCATATGTTTAGGTATTTTTAACTTTACAAAAATAAGGCCAAATTCTTCAATTTGGCCTTATTAAAATTACTAAAACGGAACCACCGTTAAACCTACAGACAAGGTTCTAAAATCTGGAGTAGCACCTGCCGTTTTAAAGTAAGGCGTTAGGCTATAATTGGCAAAAGCCCTAAACCATCCATATCCAACACGAGCGGTTGCGGTAAGGCGAAATGGATTGATGTTAAAATCATCTTTGATTTTATTTTCTTGCTCATATCCCAATGCACTGGTTTCTGTTTTTAAATGGCTATAGGCTTTAAATGAACCAATAACACCCGCCGCAATATGAAATTTATTTTTACTCTTTTTTGTTCTAGGTGCATACTTAATTAATAGGGGTACATTTAATTGATAAGCATACAATTTATTTTTACTTAGAACAACCAAACCAGAATCTGCAGCCAATACATTTTGGTTGGCTTGTAAAATTTGATTGGAGTTAAAATTAAAATTTTGAAACTCCATCCCAAATCCAGTGGTAATAGCCAGTTTGTTCTTCACTATTTGATAATCAGACTCCCATAAATTTAAGCCATAAAACCAAGATTTTTCTGGCCTCACTTCTAGAAAATTGTAGGCAGTTGGCAAATCAGTTTGCATAGATGCGGTTGTAAATTGATTGATACCCATTTCAAATCCGGCATATACGCGCTTTAATTCGTATTGCTTTTCTTCCTTTTTACCTTCCTCACCCATGGTTATTTTATCTTTATCTTCTATTATAATAAACTTCTTTTTGCCAATGGTAATCCTTGTGGTATCGTCGGCACTTCCGCTTCTATCGTCTTTCATTTGTTCACCCGTTGCGGCATCCACCACATTAGCCATACCACTAATGTTAATAATCTTGTTTATCGGATTTCCGGTATAAATCCCTTTACTTGCTCCGCTGGCGTCAATCATTAAATCGCCGCGTAATTGGATATTATAAAAACTAGCTCCAGAAGCATTTACCATCATATCTTTACATGCCAATTCATTTGCATATAACTTGCTAGCTCCAGCTATGTTTATTTTGGCTGTTTCAACTTTTCCATTTAAGGTAACTTTAGTTGCCCCCGAAGATTCAAAACCAAAATCTTTTGCTTCAATCCTTAAAACAGCTTTTACAGCGCCTCCAGATATCAATTTAAAATTATCTGATTTAATAAGCTCCCCTTTCTCCATTTCAACCGTTCCTGCCCCTTCTAAAGTTATTGCGTTTAGTTCTGTAAAATATAGTTTAATGGTTTTATTCTCATCTGGAACGGCTCCATTTAAATCGAGCTCCAAGGTATTATTTTTAACTTCAAAACTAATTTTTTCATAATCGCCACTCAACTCGGCTTTTGTTTCTGTTCCTTTTAACAGAAGCAATTTTACAGGCAAATCATAATTAATCTTTGAAAAGGATGCAATTTTCACCTCTTTTTGGGCGAATAAAGTACTGCTTACTAAAAGCATACTCATGAATGATAAATATTTCATATAATTTAATTGGTTTGAATAATTCTTTCGTAGGCAAAATACTTGGAGATAAAACCATAGCGCTTTACTTGGTTTTGTTTATCTACCTCATCATGAAATGAAAAGCCTACATTTCCATTTATAATTTCTTTCTTAATGCGCTGCAAAACATAATCGCGTGGCGTTAAAAATGTTGGTTTCGTCTGCATGGTAGACGTTTCCATCATAGCCATTAAACTGCTAGCTTCCAACTTGGGTTCAGCCATTAATGCCCCACTTGTACGTAAGTTAGTTGGCTCTTTTTTATCTATCCATTGCGGCTCATTTATCGCTACTAAATCTGCAGAAACAGAAACGCTTAGTATGGGTTTAAGAACCGGTTTTGCTTTGCCTTTTTTAATCGGCCCAATCTCTTTTTCTATAGCGAGCGGCTTATTTTGTAAAGGTAAAACTTGTGGTATATTTTTAACTTCAATTGATGCTTGTTCGATTATATCTTTTTGCTGAAAAATAAAACCAGCCAATCCAAAAAGCAAGAGTGTGGCAGCAATAGCACCCCACTTTATATACAATGGAATAACAGGTGCCGAACGTCTTTTTAAGCTTGCTTTGCTTCCAAAGGAAATGTTATCTGGAACCAATTTAGTTTTTAAAAACAATTGGTAACGAGAAGCATTTTCTGGATACAAGGCTATATTTCTATCAAAAATAAGCTGTTGTTCTTTGGGCAAATCACCTTCCAAAGAGGCTATCATCTCTTCATCTGAAACCCAGATTTCACTTGGTTTTTTAAGAAAATCAAAATCCATTGTAGGAGATTCTCCTACATTTACAGAACCGGTAGCAGCCTCTTGTAATAAGGCAAATTCTACTGCTAAATCGGGATGCAGTTCTAAGAATTTCAACAATTCTTTCTGCTCTAATTCTGCTAAAGTACCTTCCATATAATCTATGAAAAACGACTCATAATTATCGCGAGAAATGCTCATATTATTTGCCCCCTTTCTCCTAAATAGTTCTTCAAAGCTAAGCGGGCTCGGTAAATATAAACCTTTACCTGACTCTCATTTAAACCAGTAATTTGCCCAATTTCCTCGTAACTATATCCTTCGTAGTCGCGCAATAAAACAACAGAACGTTGAATTTCGCTGAGCGTTGCTAAGGCTTTATCTAAGATTTTCTTTAAATCGCTAAAGGTATTTTCTGTCTGAACCAAAGATTCGTGCTGAGGCTCTAACAAACTAGATCGTTGTTCTTTCCTAATTTTATCAATCATGGTGTGGTAGCCGGCAGTAAACAAATA
>JAUYMZ010000290.1 GCA_030699355.1 Bacteroidota bacterium
TATAATTGCTTTATGGCTCAAAACCCAAAACCCAAAACTCTTTGTTAGAGGAGTTTCATTTACTTTCGATTTATGGTATTTAGAATAAATATTATTATTTTTGGATATGACTAAAACACAATTAAAATCAGAGATTATAAAAGTTCTGGATAATGTTCCTGATAGTATCTTGCAAGACGTTTTAGATTTTTTGAAGGAGTTACAAAATCAACCAGAAGGCAAAGTTAAGTTAACAAACAATTTAAGAAAGATACTTGCAGAAGATAAGGAATTACTTCAAAAACTTGCCCAATGATAGGTTTGGAAGATGTTCTTGTAATTCATAACTTTTAATAGAGAAATTTGGAGGAGCAAGTGGTATAAGAGATGCAGGTTTGCTTGAATCTGCTGTAAATAGGCCTTTTGCTACATTCGATAATAAAGAACTTTATCTTGCCCCTTCTGAAAAAGCCGCAGCTATTTTAGAAAGCATTATTATTAACCATCCATTTATTGATGGTAATAAAAGAACAGCATATGTGTTAATGAGGTTAGTTCTTTTAGAATATGGCTTTGATATTTTAGCAGACGAATCCGAAAAGTATAAAATGGTTATTTCTGCAAGTTCGGGAGAAATTAGATATAATGAAATAAAAGATTGGATTGAAAAACGACTTATCAAACCCCATGTTTCAAATTAACCAAAATGGCTATATTTATGTGTATTCTTGCAACACTTCAGCCATGACCGTCCGCACCGATAATTTATTCATCGCCCATTACCAAGGCAGTTTATTAGGGCCTTTTTTAACTGCCTTATTTTTAGTGAATCTATGTAAATTTAATCAGTGCAAAACGTTTTGAGAAAAACCAACTAAAATTAACAACGATAAAACCTCCCTTCAAACAAAAAGATTTTTCGCTCCACTTCGTTGCGCTCAAAATGACAATGTTGTTGGGTGAAAAGGCGGGGTTGATATTGGCAGCAAAGCCGCCAATATCAACCCCGCCCCAAAAATGCGAGAATGCCGGTCATTCCGACCGCAGGGAGGACCCTCATTCTTTCTAGCAGAAAGTATTGTTTTAAAACAAAATTTCTTATAATTGCTTTATGGCTCAAAACACAAATCCCAACACCCAAAACTCTTTGCTAGAGGAATTCCACTACTACCCTTTCGGGATGTGTTTTGATGTGAGTAAATCGCCAACTTTGGGTAAGTCTGCTAAGCCAAAAAAAGGTAGGCTAAAGGATTAAGGACGGTGAGGACTTATTGAATGATTGCTTTTCTGCTTTCTGTAACTATGATCGTTGGCTGCAACCCGAACCTTTGATGCAGCAATAACAGGATTCCTAAAAAGGAAAAAAGGAGATTTGTTATTTATTACAGGCAAAATAGGAGTTGATGCTTTTTTCTGAATAAATATTTTAATCCCAAATGGTTTGGGGTTTTATTGGGTTAATCGCCTCCATCTATTTCTTTTTAACTATAAACAAAAAAAGACCACTTGAAGTGGTCTTTTTTTGTTTATAGTTTTACTTTCTCGCGCGGCAGGTCTTTCACTCAGTTTTTCCAAAATATAGAATCAATGAGCTTCACCTTCATATTTCGATTTTAGAATTTCGAATTTCGATTTTAAATTTATACCCCTGCTTCTTCTAAAACCGGTACTTCTACTGGTTTTTTAACGATTACTTGTATTTTTAATTTGTAATCTGAACCAAGATTTATTTTAAAATAGTTTTGTTGAATCATAGCCTTACCAGAATCTGAAGCTTTTAATACCGCTAATAAATCTCTCGCTACGGCAATGGCTGCAATATTATTTACCATCATACCTTTGTTTACTTCCATGTTAAAACCATAACCAGAAGTGCGTTTACCTCCAATTTGCTCAAATTCGTGGCGGTAAAGTGGGTATTCCTGAGGTTCCACTAAAGCCAGTTTCATTTTGCTAAGAATGGCTGGTCTGTACTTTTGCCAAAGTGGTAAGTAAACGCTTGATTTATTCATAATTTTATAATTGTATTTGCCTAATTTGTTTGCAATTAAGCACTTTTATGTTACAAATTATAATTTTTATGTTCAAATAAGTTTTGGGTCGAACCAAATAAAAACTTTTTTGTTACCCAAACGCCTATTCCTCTAATACTTGAAAGAAAACACGAAATCCTAAAAGCGGACAAGGAAAATAGCCGGGATAGAACTCATTGGGGGCATCAATTTTCCTAAAAAAAGGATTTGAGCGGTAGTTGCCACCCACACAATCTCCCTTGCCTGTTACCATTTCGCTTACATTGCCCACCACATGAAATAGTCCGTTTTTACTTTGTTTATAACCTTTTTGATTAACTTTAATTGGGAAATTGGGTTTGTTGTTCTTAATCATTTCGGCATCATTTACCTTTATCTTCTTAGGCTTGGCCGTTAAGGTATCGCCCCAAGGGTAAAGATTTGCCATATTGCTATGGCTGGCGGCTTGTTGCCATTCGCTTTTACTGGGTAGTTTAAACACTGCTTTTTTAAAGGGTTTATTCGGGTCTTTTTCGTATTCTTTAGTTAGCCAAGCGCAGTAAAAATTGGCTTGTTCGTAGGTAACATTCACCACTGGATACAAGGCAAATTTGGGTCCGCGTAAATATACTTTTACCCATTCTGGCTTTTGTATGCCGGGGTCGTTCCACCTATTGGTATCTGGCAATAAACTGTTATATACCGCTGGGTTCATTCGGTATTTTACATCGTTTATAAACCTCACATAATCGCTGTTGGTGGTTTCGTATTTGCAGGCGTAGGTATTCTTGTTAATCTTTACAAAGTTCTTTTGAATATCTTGTATGGCGTGGAAAGATTTTTTCTTTTGTTGTGCCTGAACCAAAACTAGGTTCAGACAGAAATAAAGCAGGAATGAAATACGGTGTAATCTATGCATATTGGGCAATAATGATGGTAGGGCAAGGTAAGAAATAATCTAAATTTCTCTTTTTTTTAATTCGAAATTTGTTTTTTAAACCAGGTTCTATTGGTATCTGCAATGTTGGTAATGCTTATGCCTTGCGGACAAACTACTTCGCAGGCGCCAGTGTTTGAGCAAGCGCCAAAGCCTTCTTCATCCATTTGTTGAATCATATTTGTTACTCGTGCCTGTTCTTCTGGCGCACCTTGAGGCAATAACGATAAATGATTTATTTTTGCCGAGGTAAACAACATGGCGCTAGCGTTTTTGCAGGTGGCCACGCAGGCACCGCAGCCAATACACGCAGCTGCATCAAATGCTTTTTCGGCTAAATTGTGGGCAATTAAATGGGTATTTGCCTCGGGTGCCATGCCCGTATGCACGCCAATATAACCGCCCGCTTGGATAATTCTATCCAATGCCGACCTATCTACCATGAGGTCTTTTTTTATGGGAAAAGCCGCCGCCCTAAAAGGTTCAATGTAGAGGGTTTGGGCATTTGTAAAACTTCTTAAATGGGTTTGACAAGTAGTGGTGCCCGCAACCGGACTATGAACATTTCCATTAATAACAAAGCCACATTGCCCGCAAATGCCTTCTCTGCAATCGCTCTCAAAAGCGATAGGTTGGCCACCAGATTTAATGATTTGCGTGTTTAAATGGTCGAGCATTTCTGGTACCGACATGTGTTCATCCAAATCATCGAGCGCAAAATGCTCAAAATACCCTTTTGCTTGGAAGGATGCTTGTCGCCAAATATGTAAATCTAGTTTCATGTATTTTGAGTTGAGAGGGTTTGTTTTGTGCCATTATTATTGCTTTTAAAAAGCTTAAATAGCCTTGTAAATAGTGTAAAAGTAATTATTTATAACTTCGGTTTTTAAGGGTTACAAAATTAAATTGAAGCGCTTCTTTGTGCAGTTGAAAAACATTATTTCCTTTAAACTCCCAAGCGCTTATATAGGCAAAATTTTCATCATTTCTTTGGGCTTCACCCTCTTGCGTTTGGTATTCTTCTCTAAAATGTGCGCCGCAAGATTCTTCTCTTTGCAAGGCGTCTTCCACAATAAGAATTGCCATTTCAAGGTAATCATTTACCCGCATGGCTTTTTCGAGTTCAAAGTTTATTTCCGATTCTTTTCCGGGTATAAGTAGTTTGGTTTTAAAACGCAATTGTAGGGCAAGAATTTCTTCTTTGGCTAATTCCATATCTCTTTGGTTGCGCGATAAGCCGCATTTTTTATATAAGATATTTCCAAGCTCTTTGTGAAATTCTTCGGCAGTAGTATCTCCTTGTATTTGCAGGAGTTGTTCTATTTGTACACGCACCTCTTGTTTGGCTTTTTCAGCAGCTGCAAGATATTGTGTTTTATCTTTTTGAATTGGCTGTTTGGCCAAATAATCCATTACGGTAATAGGTGAAATAAAATATCCATCTACACAGGCTTGCAATAAACTATTTGCCCCTAATCTATTGGCGCCATGGTCGGCAAAATTGGCTTCACCCAAAACAAATAAGCCAGGTAAATTACTCATTAAATTATAATCTACCCATAAACCACCCATGCTAAAATGAGCTGCGGGAGCAATCATCATAGGTTCATTGTATGCGTTTATGCCCGTAATTTTTTGATACATATCAAATAAATTCCCATAGCGTTGGGCAATTGTTTTTTTGCCGTCTCTTTGCATGGCATCTTTAAAATCGAGGTATACGGCGTTTTTCATGGGTCCAACCCCAAACCCAGCATCTATGCGTTCTTTGGCGGCTCTAGAGGCGATGTCTCTGGGAGCTAAATTGCCAAAAGAAGGATATCTTCGTTCGAGGTAATAATCGCGTTCTTCCTCCGGAATATCTTTAGCGAGTCTTTGTTCGTTGGGCAATTTTGGTACCCAAATTCTCCCATCATTCCTCAGCGATTCGCTCATTAGCGTTAGTTTACTTTGGTAATTGCCTAGTTGGGGCAACGAAGTTGGATGAAACTGAGTAAAGCTTGGACAAGCCATAAATGCACCTTTGCGATGGGCACGCCAGATGGCACTTGCATTGCAATTCATGGCAAGGGTACTGAGGTAATAAATTTTGCCATATCCGCCTGTTGCTAAAATGAGTGCGTCGCATGGGTGTGTGCTCATTTCACCGGTATCTAGGTTGCGTGCAACAATTCCTTGTGCTTGCCCATTCACCGTTATTACATCTAGCATTTCGTGCCGGGTATGCAATTGTAATTGATGGCCTGCCTGTTGTTTTAAGAGCGCTTGGTATGCGCCAAGAAGCAGCTGTTGGCCAGTTTGCCCCCGAGCATAAAAGGTCCTACTCACTTGCACACCGCCAAAAGACCTATTGCTAAGGTAGCCACTATATTCCCTGGCAAAAGGAACTCCTTGCGCCACTGCGTGGTTAATAAGTGCCTCGCTGCATTCTGCCAACCTATAAACATTGGCTTCGCGGGCTCTAAAATCGCCTCCTTTAAGGGTATCGTAAAACATACGCCAAATGCTATCTCCGTCATTTTTATAGTTTTTAGCAGCATTTACGCCGCCCTGCGCTGCCACCGAGTGCGCCCTGCGGGCAGAGTCGTGGAAAGTAAATACTTCTACTGCAAATCCCAGTTCTGCCAAACTTGCCGCAGCCGAGGCTCCCGCTAAGCCCGTACCCACCACAATAATCTTGTAGTTTCTGCGGTTGGCCGGAGAAATTAAGGCAGCTTGTGCTTTGTAATTGCTCCATTTATCTTGAAGTAAACCTTCTGGAATTTTGGCGTGTAACATCTTTTTTTTAGTAGGATTAACTGCTGGGTTGTTTTAGTCTGGTATCAATAATTTTATACTGCCACTTTTCAAAACAACATGGTCTAAATGCCCCATTTTATCGCGTTTTCGGGTAATCAAATGAAGGTGTAAAAAAGTGTCGTGGTGTGTAAAAATGGCTTTATGTTCGGTAGAAAAAAAACCTAATATTTCTACTTCTTCGTTAAGCAAAGAGTAGTTTACCTGCCCTTTATGCGCTTCGTCTGGCGAACTTACTTTAGCTCCTTTGGGTAAGTTTACAATATGTATGGTAGCGCTATCAACCATGCCTATAAGTTTAAACATAAAAGGTCTTTCGCGCAATTGGGTGTAAAGGTTAATATATTCTTCTAATTGACCAATGGTTTGCACGCTGTCTGGTAACTTACTTTCTGTAAAATTAGTCATGGTAGCATAGGCAAAAAATGGGGCCTGAACCAACTTGTTTTCTGTAACACGCATGCTGGTATCATCTACCACTTCAGATAGGTAAACTGTGCCATCCATTAGCAATAATTCGCCTCGCAAATAAGCAAGCGGACCCATACCATAAATGTTTCTTTTATTGGCAATGGTATCTAAACTAATTTTTCCGTGCAATTGTCCTTTCCACATTACCTCTTTCATTTGTCCTACTATGGTAACTTTGCTGTTACTCTGTTCTGCGGAGTCTTTTTTTTGCGCGGTGCTACACTGGCTAAATACAAATATTCCCAGTAGTAAAATTAAAATTGATTTTTTCATTGTAATGGATTTGCTTGGGTTGATTAGTTGTTTTAAGTGAAAGGAAAATCCATTTGCCTTTTCATATTGGTATTATTTTTTTGTGTAAATATGCATTATTTTGAGCTTTAATGCAAATGAAGGCGATAGATGGGGAGTGGGGCTTGATTAAATTTTTTAATCAAATTTTACATTCGGCAAATGCATCCTTTTTTTTTTGATATATTCGCCCTGCAAAATGAAGGCAATTTTTAAAAAATGCGTGCTACTTTACCTCGGAATATTGTTTTTCCTAAGCTCGCTATTGCCCAATTTTACAGAGCAATTGCAGAAATTGCCCTCTTTGCTAAATCACTATGCTCATCACCAAGCCGAGCATGAAAGCAGCGATTTTGCCTCCTTTTTATTTATGCATTATGGCAATCAATCTGCACATAAATCGGAAGAAAACCACGAAGATTTGCCGCTCTTTCAAATGAGTAATTTTGCTACTTTACTCATTATGCAAGAGCTGCCTGTTTTTGCTTTTATACCGCAAGATATAACGCAAGTGGCACACCAGCATTTTTTGGATCAAACCTACTCTTTTACGCGCATTGGCGGTATATTTCAACCCCCTAGGTTGGCATAAGTAAATTTTTCTTCTTTTTACTTAAGCAAGTTGTTTACGCAATTTGCCATTTCTTATTGTACCATTTTATGTATTTGTAAATGTTAAATAGAATCATTGGATTTTCTGTCCATAATAAATTAATTATTGCCATTGCCACTTTGTTTTTACTGGTATTTGGCGCCTATCAACTCACTAAACTGCCCATAGATGCGGTGCCAGATATTACCAAT
>JAUYMZ010000300.1 GCA_030699355.1 Bacteroidota bacterium
TGTCCCTACCGCGAAATTTTCCCGAAAACCGAATTTTCCCGAAAACCGAATTCGCACGTAAATCAAAATCCGCATCCGTACGGACAATTCGCGAATTGTCCCTACCGCGAAATTTTCCCGAAAACCGAATTTTCCCGAAAACCAAAATTTTCCCGAAAACCCAAATTTACCACACTAACTGCAAATTACACCATCAAAAAATCTTGCGTCGGAAGGATTTTATTTTTTTTGTAACGTTTTCATAGAATTTTAGTTAAAGAGTAAAGCAATTAAATTTAGTCTCATTTTGAAATTGTAATTTCATGGTTGATTTTGCGGATTTAATAAGGTTGAATAAGTTTAATTTAAAAAGGTAGGTGACAGTTTTAGAAATTTGTATTAATGTTTTTAAATATGCTTGATGAAAAAGAAGATTTAAAGTTAGAGTGGCAGCAAATAGAGTTAGCCAAACAGGATGTTGATGCATTTACACCATTGTATAGCAAGTACATTAAAAAGATTTTTAATTACTGTTATCACAAAATTGGAAATGAAGATGCCGCCAGAGATATAACTCATGAGGTTTTTTTAATAGCCATTATAAATTTAAAAAGCTATAAAAATAAGGGTTTTGGTTTAGGGCCATGGCTTTATAAAATCGCATATCATGAGTTGTGTGATTTTTTTAAACTTAAGAATAAGGAAGAATTTTGGGTAAATAACGAGCTGATTTGGAGGGATGTAGGAGTAATTCTAAATCCTGAGGAAGAAATACTAAATGATCAAATGTTGGAAATGGCATTGAAAAAACTAAATCCTGATGAGTTAGAAATTATTAGGTTAAGGTTTTACGAAAAATTGCCTTTTGCAGAAGTTGCAGAAGTTTTAGCTATTTCTGAGAGCAATGCTAAGGTAAAGGTTCATAGAGTTATTAAGGAGTTAAGGACGTACATCACAAAATTAATTTAGTTATGAAAAATAGAAAATATAAGGTTGTTAAAAATTTGCCCAAACCTAATGAGCAAATTTTAAATAGTTTAAACGACTTTGAAAAATTTAAAATTAAGGTAAACGAGGTAAATCCAAATGAATTCCCGCTAAAGAAGAAAAATTTTAAGAATTTATATCTTGGTTTATCAAGCGCATTATTGGTTGCCATTGTATTAATATATTTGAATTCAAATGTAGGGTTGGATAATACAATCAATGAAGATTATCAAGTAAGTTTAATACAGGAGGCATCGCCTATTTTGAATAAAAAATATGAAGTTTTCAATTATTACTCAGGAAAAGCAGATACATTCTATACTAATGAAGGAAGCGTGATAATATTTCAAAATTGTAAACTTCAAAATAAACAAAAAGAACTTGTGGAAGGAAATGTAGAAATATATTACCGTCAATTTAACAAAGCGGCCGAAATTGCCTTGGCTGGAATTCCTTTAAATTATGATTCTGCTGGAAATAAATTTTTATTTGAATCCAATGGCATGTTTGAAATATTCGCTAAGCAAAATGATAGTCATTTGCAATTACCTTTAGAATGCCCATGTAAGGTATTGTTAGCAACTAATTCTCAAAATACAAAATTTAACAATTACTACTTAGATACTATTGCAAAAAACTGGGCTTATTTAGGGCCTTTTACACAAGAAAGTTTAAGTAAACCAGATTGGGGGAAAGGAAGTTTAAAGCCAAGTTTAGATGAATTTGTTGAAGATGATAAACTTGTAAATGAAAGCAAAATACCTGTTTTACCTCCAATGCCTAGGCAGGATAATGAAAGTTTGCCAAATTTTAAAATAAATACTAAAAGTGATGATTTCCCTGAGCTGGAAGTGTTTAAAGGAGTTCAATTTGAGGTGGAACCAAACGATGCAGAAAGGTCAATCCCTCTTTTTAGTAGAATATGGAGTAGTTTGGATTTAATTAGTTTGAAATCAGGGGTGCTTTATCTGGTAAAAATGAAAAAGTTCAACAGAAATCAAATGTTAATTGAATCTGATTCTATTTTGGTTCATCCAATAATAGATAATGAAAATTATGAAAGTGAACTAGCTAAATATAAATTGTTGGAAAAAGAATATAAAATAGCACTTAAAAAAAAGAATGAAAAAATAATTGAGCAAGAGTTAAAAAATAAATTGGATAGAGAAATTGCCCAAAAAGTTCAAGATGATGACAGAGCTTTAAATAATCAGAAATTAAAAGCAGCGTTTAATGTTGTAATGTTTGGAATCTATAATAGCGATCATCCAATTGTTGCAAATAAGCGAGAAGTACAAGTATATCTTAATATGGATGAAAAAATAGAATATAAAGTTAGTAGCATAAAAAACAGAGAATTATTTCATATTATCCCTTCAATTAATTCCTTTATTCCAAATTATCTAAATGGAGTATCAGAGAATAAATACAAATTTTTGGCAAAACCATTTTTTACCGAAGGAGAAAAGTTTTTTGTTGTAATTAATAATAATTCTCTTGCCATTTGGGATTTAAATTATCTCCTTAGTTTTAAAAATAAGTCGATTATTAACCTTGATATTAAACAAGCAAGAATCATTAGAAATATAAAAAATAATGAAGAGGCCGTAGAATTTTTAAGTAAGAATTGACAAACTTGCTTTTAAAAAAAAATCCCGTGGCAAAGCCACAGGATTTTTTTTTAAAGGCCAGATGCCAGAGGCTAGCGGCCAAAAGCTTCCTAGTAATCCATGCCACCCATTCCACCTGGCATACCGCCTGGCATTGGAGCTGGGTTATTTTCTTTTTCTTCTGCTAAAATGCACTCAGTTGTTAAAATCATAGCAGCAACTGAAGCGGCGTTTTGAAGGGCAACCCTGCTTACTTTAGTTGGGTCGATTACTCCAGCAGCAATTAGGTTCTCGTATACTTCTGTGCGGGCATTGTATCCAAAATCTGCTTTGCCTTCACGTACTTTGTTTACAACAACACTGCCTTCGCCACCAGCATTGGCAACAATCTGACGCAATGGTTCTTCAATGGCACGTTTAATAATGGCGATACCTGTTGTTTCGTCTTCGTTGGCACCTTTTAATTTTTCTAAAGCATCAATGGTTCTGATGTATGCCACACCACCACCTGCTACAATACCTTCTTCAACAGCAGCGCGGGTTGCATGTAAAGCATCGTCTACACGGTCTTTCTTCTCTTTCATTTCTACTTCAGAAGCAGCACCAATATACAATACAGCAACGCCACCAGCTAACTTAGCTAAACGCTCTTGTAATTTTTCTTTATCGTAATCAGAAGTGGTATTTTCAATTTGTGCCTTAATTTGATTTACCCTACCGGTAATATCTTCTTTAGCACCAGCACCGTTGATAATGGTTGTGTTATCTTTATCGATGGTAATTTTTTCTGCCTTACCTAAGTATGTTAAATCTGCGTTTTCTAATTTAAATCCGCGCTCTTCGCTAATAACTGTTCCTCCGGTTAAGATAGCAATATCTTCCAACATCGCTTTTCTTCTATCGCCAAAACCAGGAGCTTTTACAGCAGCAATTTTTAAAGAACCACGAATTTTATTAACTACCAATGTAGCCAAAGCTTCACCTTCAACATCTTCGGCAATAATTAACAATGGCTTACCAGTTTGTACCACTTGCTCTAAAATAGGCAACAACTCTTTCATGTTGCTTACTTTTTTGTCGTAAATCAAAATGAAAGGAGCATCCATATCTACTTCCATTTTATCTGCATTGGTTACAAAATAAGGAGATAAATATCCACGGTCGAATTGCATACCTTCTACAGTTTTTACTTCTGTTTCGGTACCTTTTGCTTCTTCAACTGTAATTACACCTTCTTTACCAACTTTGGCCATCGCATCTGCAATTAACTTACCAATAACTTCATCGTTATTAGCAGAAATGGTGGCTACCTGCTGAATTTTGTTGTTATCATCACCCACTTGTTGCGATTGACTTTTCAAATTTTCAACAACGGCTTCTACCGCTTTGTCTATACCACGCTTTAAATCCATTGGGTTAGCACCTGCGGCTACATTCTTTAAACCGGCAGTAACAATGGCCTGAGCCAATACAGTTGCGGTAGTAGTTCCGTCGCCCGCAATATCAGCAGTTTTAGAAGCTACTTCTTTTACCATTTGAGCACCCATGTTTTCAATTGGGTCTTTTAACTCAATTTCTTTGGCTACAGAAACACCATCTTTGGTAACAGAAGGTGAACCAAATTTTTTATCAATAACTACATTACGTCCTTTTGGACCTAAAGTTACTTTTACTGCATTGGCCAAAGCATCCACACCACGCTTTAAACCATCGCGTGCATCTACGCTGTACGAAATTTTCTTACTCATAATTGTTTAATAAATTTTTGTTTGGGATTAAAATTAAATAGTGGCAAAAATGTCACTCTCACGCATAATCAAATAATCGTTGCCATCCACGCTAATTTCGGTTCCGGCGTATTTTCCGTATAGTACGGTATCGCCAACTTTTACCGCAGGTTTGTTACCTTTTTCGTCTACTTCGCTAACAGAAATAACAGTTCCTCTTTGCGGCTTTTCTTTAGCGGTGTCTGGGATAATGATTCCTGAAGCAGTTTTTTCTTCTGCTGGTGCAGCCTGAACAATCACTCTGTTCTGGGTTCCTGCAATTGGTTTTAATGTTACTGACATATACTTTTTAAATTTTGTGTTTTTAAGAACAACCCAACTTAGCCAAAGCTATGCCAATAGGGAAATGCTGACAGTTTTTCACCTTTTTGGTTCAAACCGATTGAAAAATTGGCAAACACGATGAAAAAAAATGAATAAATTGCAGCCCAATAGGCAACCGAAAAGGGGATAAGCTTGACTACCCCAATAAGCAATAAATTATGTTGTATAACGAATCAGATATCATTAAGGGTTGTTTGGAGGGCGATAGAGCCAGCCAGAAAGCACTTTATGAGCATTTTGTAGCCAAAATGCTGGGTGTTTGTATGCGGTATGCAAAAGATAGGGCCGAAGCTGAAGACATGGTGCAGGAGGGTTTTTTAAAGGTTTTTCAAGGAATTTCTAAGTTTAAATTTGAGGGAAGTTTTGAGGGTTGGGTGCGCAGAATAATGGTTTATAATGCCATTAATCACTACAAGTATCGCAGTCGTAAATTTCAAGAAGATTTAGACAGAGAAAATTTTGACGCACCTTTTCATGATGATATTTTGGAAAAAATATCTGCCAAAGAAATTGTGGCACTCATACAACACATGCCAGAAGGCTACCGCGTAATCTTTAACCTATACGCTATCGAGGGTTATACGCACAAAGAAATTGCCGAAAAGTTAAACATAGCCATTGGTACCAGTAAATCGCAGTATTCGCGCGCCAAACAATATATGCAAGGTTTATTGGCCAAACATTATCAGATTTTAAATGAACCCTTTGAAGAAGCCAAGTAGTTTTGAAGAGCAGTTGAAAAAGCAGCTAGATGGTTCCGAATGGAAACCCTCTGACGCTTTGTGGGATAGAATTGAGCAAAATATACAGGCCAATTCTTTTGAGCCAAAGCTCCAAGAAAAATTAGTAGATTATGCCGTTAGCCCCAGTGAAGAAGTTTGGGGAAAAGTAGCTGCCCAATTGCCAGATTCCCCTAAAAGAAAAGGCTTATTGTGGTATGGTGGCTTTGCGGTAATGGTACTTTTTTCTTTTGGTGTTGGATACTGGATTAATCAAATTACTTCAAATTCTCAAAATCAATTGGCGAATTCTCAAAACCAATTGGCAAATTCCTCTCCTGTAAATGTAAATCCAAACCAACAAGCAACTTCTGCCCAAACAGATGCCGCTACCACCTTGCCCGCCTCACAAGCCAACAAGGCAATCAATAAAAGCAAGTCCACAGCCAGCCAACAAGAGGTGCCTCCAATGCAAGAACAAGCAAGCTCTGCTAGTAAAATGGGTGCAAGCAATACCGCAAAATCTTTGGCTGAACCTACTCCAGAGGCGCAATATACGGAACGTTCTGTTGCGCAATCTAATAGCCAGCAAGTATTGGGTCGAACCAATAAGAAAACCAACAAGACTAGCGCTAAGCAAGCAAGTAGAAACGCAAATTTAAGGGTAGGTGAATTGGCAATAAATGGTGAAAACCAACCAGAAAACGGAAGTAATGGGCCGCCAGTTAAAGAAGAGGAACCCATTAAAGAAATTGCAGGCAAAAGCGATTTATCTATGAGTATTCCAATACTGGGAGAGCAAGAGATTAAAGCACCATTGCCGCAACCCAAAGAAATTTTGTCGTCTAAAAACATGTCCAGCGCACCTGCTGATAGTTTTTCTGGAGAACAGCTGTTTAGAGGAAATGCTTATACTGAACCTGAAGAGATTTTAACGCAGTTTTCGATTACCGCCATGGGCGGGATGCATCTTTCTAATATGCACTTAAGCATGCCCAATAGCAATAAATACGCTTTAGATAAATCGTATGCATTGCGCAAAGAAATGGAGAGCTCTGCTCTGGATTTTTCAGGTGCTTTTATGGTAGATTATCATTTTGGTAAATCATGGATGATTTCTACCGGAATTGGTATTACTTCTTTTACTCAAAGTGTTAAATTTAACGTGGCACCAGCCAATCAAACCAATCCAGATAGGGTTCAGCCAGTTAATTTATACATGCATGCCTCAGATTCTATTATAGCAGGTGCTGGAAATACTTTAGAGAATAAATATAGTTTCACAGAAGTTCCAATTCAATTGAGTTATTTGTTTAAAAGTGATGGGGCTTTTCAATTTGGATTATCTGTGAGCATCAGCTATGGCAGGTTAAATTTGCTTAGTGCTTACATTACTGACCCTAGTTGCATTGGAATTTTATTGGTAAATGATAAAGATGCTTTCCCTAAATTTAGG
>JAUYMZ010000324.1 GCA_030699355.1 Bacteroidota bacterium
CAACCTATTATCGGTTAACATTGCACAATAAATTGGCTTAGAATAACCATTTTGACATTTATTAACATGGGAGAGAATCTCATTGTAAACAGAAATATCATACCTGGTTAAATGAATGTATAACGTAAACAAAGAAGGAAACCTCTCGATGGTTAAATTGCAACACGAATCGTATTTAATTAATGTCAACAACTTGATTGTATTAATAGAATCAATGGAAAGAATTGGAGAGATTATCTTTTCTGAAATACAAAATAGAGCATTGTTCTTTCTCACAAATTGATCCTCAGCAATCATTATATTTAATTGATCATCAATAGTTTTGCTTGAAAAATATTTTGGACTATTGGAATATGAAAAAAATAAACTGTCAAAATATTCTCTATTTTTCGAATAAACTAAAAAATAAGGACTATTTTTATCATTTAATTGAGGTAAATCTAAAATATTTCCATTTTGAGAGAAGTGCCTTAAAATGCAACTTTCCATAGAATCATTTTCTTTGTTTAATAGATAAACATTGGCTAGGTACAAAAGATTCATTTTATTATATAATCTAGCATTCAAATTTTTAATCGCTTTTAAAGAACAGACATATTCATTTCTTTTAATATAATAATCAGATATAGAGACAGTAGTATTTAGTTCAAATAAATCCTCTGAATTAAAATTCTGACTACAACATCTATGAATAAAAAATTTATTTAATATGAAAAATCCAATGATTATAATTCTATTTCTCATCATATATTTTAATATATTCTATAAAATAATTCTCTGGTTAATATTAATCAACTAATAAAAAATCAGCCCTCAAATATTTATTTCAGAGCTGATTTCTTAACAACTACCAAACAACTCCATAATTGGCATATAACGGAACAAGTTCGTCTATTGTTGAATCAGTGTAACCATCTGACCCTTCAATAGATATACCGTCATCAATACATGAATCATCACACCAACTTGTATAATCAGCTAATGCTTGTGAGGGTGTATGACCTTCAGTTAATGAAGAAGTTAAAATAGTGTCCATTGCCCCCGAACCTTGGCCAGGATTTGTGGTTTCGTTAACCCCTCCAAACACATTGCTAAGTAAATTAAATTTGCTTCCAGCTAAATCATTAAATAGTGTGGAATCCATTCTTTCTAATTTTTTCATAAAAATTTGCGGTTTATAAATCAAAACCTGCTGAAAACTTTAGGTTAAAAATAAAAAATAATTTCATTTTACCAATAACCTGTATGCGCAATGAGGTAAGCGGCAAAATTGTAATACAATGTTGAAGCAAAAAAAACTACAAAACAATATAACAAGTTATATTTTAGAAAAATAAATATAAGAAGTTATACCAATAGGATTTATAAATTAGAACAAAACATGCATACTAAATACCGACGCAATATATGTTTAGGCCAATTCTATTGGACTATTACATATATGCATTCGGCATTATATTGCTTTTAGCAAGATTCTTTTATATTCTAGTTTTATGAAATCTAATTTAATAACCCTTATAGATTAATATACATCAAATTTGTTTATCGTAAAAAAAACAATACCCCGCGCATCTCAAGTCTCGCTTCTCGCCTCCAAAAACAACCTTCCAATCACAAATGCCAAAACCAAGAAAAACCCATCTAGTTTCTGGATTCTGGACTCTGGACTCTGGATTCTCTCCCCCTTCTCTAAATCAAACAATGTACTTACCCGCAATTGATAAAAAGCCTGCCAGTAGGCACTGATAGCTTGGAGGTATCCTTGCTTAGCTTGTAATTTTTGATTTTGAGCCAGTAGTAAATCGGTATAGGTAATTTTACCTACTTGGTATTTATTATAGCTAATACTATAACGGCGTTGCGCCAAACTATCTGCCATTTGAGCTTGTACAATTTGTTCTAAAGCCAAGTTATATTGTTGTACTTGCTGCGTTAAATCGTTTACAATACCTTGCTCAAATAGTTGCAATTGGTATTGTAGATTTTGCAACTGGTAGCTAGCAATTTTTAAATTGGCTGCATTGGCTCCCGAACTAAACAAAGGCATAGATAAACCCACCGTGGCATTTTGTTGCGTTAGCAAGCTCTGGTAAGCATCGTTTAACACTGGGGCAGATTGGTTGCTACCATATCCCGCAATTAAATTGAGGCTTGGTAGGCTACCCATTTTTGCCCGTTTTAAGTCGGCCTCCACTTGCAATTGTTTGAGCTTTTGTTGGGCGTACGCTGGATTATTGGCTTGGTATTGTTTAAGCAGCGAATCTATCAAACTTACACTCAATGCATACTTTTTCCATTGACTGGGCAAACTTTCTGCTAACACTAATTCTGCATGTATAGGCATCGCAAGCAAGTTACAAAAAGCATTTTTAAGCAAGGCATATTTTGCCTTTTCTTGCTGCCATTGCGTTTGTGTGCTAAGTTGCTCCAATTGTATCTGTAAATATTCTTCCTCACCCATTTTGCCCAATTGCCATTTTTGTTTTGCGGCATTTAGCAAAGCCGCTGTATTCTCCAAAGCTAACACCAGCAGCTTTAATTGCTGCTGAGATTGCAAAAGTAAATGATACTGCTTGCATACATCTAAAGCCAATTGCGCTTGCTGTTTTATAAATTGTTTTGAACCAATGAGCTGATTTAACTGTGCTTTTTTTATTCCAAAAGCAGTTTCATTAAAGCGGAATAAGGGTTGGTTTAAACCCAAGATAAAAGGTTGTGTATTAAAGTTTGTACTGCGGTTGCCGCTCAACCTATCAAAGCGGTTGATATTGCTGCTTGCTGTAAATGTGCCACCTGTGGCGGCAATTTTCTGACTAAGGCTAATACCCACATTGCTAAAAGCCTGTTCAACCGTGGCAAAACGTATGCTACCATCTGGCTGCGTAACGCTGGTAATGCTGCTGTTATACCCTGGCAAATTTGCATTAAGGCTTACTTGCGGAAACAACTGCGCCCGTTGCAAGCGAAAGGTTTGGTTGCTTATTTCTAACGTATTCTTGTTCACCGCTGCTTGTAGGCTATTTTGCTGGGCAAGTTGAATGGCCTTGGGTAGTGTAATTAATTGCTGAGCAAATGCTACTTGGTTAAATAACAACATAAATAAGACCCATAACAAACTGATAGTTTTGTGTAAACTAAAAAAGGAACAATAGTTAATTAGCATTTTTGCCCATGTTATATTTTACTCTTGCAAGTTTTGATATGTAATATTTTTCGAGCAACTGGTAAATCATCATTTCATGGAAACGCTGGTTATCGGTAAAAAAGCGGTTCACAAACATGTGGATATAGCTTGGCATTAATTCATCAATTGACTTTGCATGTTTAGTGTTTTGTAACTGTTTTAAAAGCGGCAAACACAACTTTATTTGCCTATTAAACTGAGTCATCGCTTTGGAATAGACTTGATCCTCACTTTTTTCATTCAGGGCTTTTTCTATCTCTGGCAAAAGCTTTCGGTAATCATCTTTTATTTTATCTCGCAAGGCTTCTGAACGCTGAATACCAAATTCATTACCAAATGATTTTGCACCTTGCTCTATCAGCGGCAAAGCAGTTTGTATAGTATAACCAAATGCTTCATAAAGTTTGACAACGCCAAGCAGGCCCAATATAAACCGTGTGTTGGCTGTTTCGTCTGTGCTAATTGCTTTCAATACCGACAAAACGGATTCACTATTAATGTGAAAATAGTCTTCCGATAATTCAATGGATGAATGTCCGTAACGCTCCAGTTCCCTTTGGTAAGTATCAATTTGTATTTTCCAAATCAATCCATTTTTTACCAATGGTGAAAGTATTTTTTGCAGCAGGTTATTTAAAGCATTAAATGATGATGAACTGCTAAGCAGAAAACGAATACGTAAATGATTTTTAGGGTCGGCATAGCGAATAAAAAACCACTTTTTGATTACACCTTCTTTGCTAAGTGTTTGGGTGATTTTATCAATATGTTGTATCAGTATTTTATCTGCTGTTTTTGTGCCTGTATAAATCTTATAGTAAACCCACTCGCTATAAGGTTCAAAATTACGTTTTGGGCTTGTTTTGTTTATAGATTTTGACTTAACAAGTCCAGTTTTGGGCTTCATGCTTTCATCATTTCTTTTTACAAAAGGAATAATAATTTCATTGGTGTATCCATTTCCTTTTTCATCTGTTACAAGTAGATTATCATCTGTAAATAAACATTCGGTGAGTTTTAATTGATTACTTTTCTTTGATGCATCCAATAATATTTCAAAACAAAGTAAATTATTAAAATCGAGCAACAATTCATTGTCGCCTTCACTCAAGTATGCTTTCTCGGGTAGTTGTAATTCGTTTTTTATCTCTGCAAATTTTAAGGTTTGTTCTTCAGATTTTAACTTAAGTAATGGTTTAAGTTTTGTAGATGGAATATTCCAATAAGCAGGGCATAAAATATGGTTCTTATAAGTAACCCTTGGCAAATACGTTTCGTTACCCAAAAATCCCCCATTCCATCCCAAATATCCCTTAATGCCCTGGTGTTGCAAATCGCACAAAAAATGATAAATGGGCAAACCCATTGCCGCAAAGTTGTGTGCATTGGCCATGCGTGGTAATATTTCTTTGTTCAATCTCTTTGAGCGCAACACCACTCTATCATTATTTACACTTACCATCAAATCATTTACTTGTATTTGATTTTGTACTGGCAAAGTACTCATGGCTAAGTAAGGAATTTCATACTTGCGATAATGCGGTCGTGTTAAAATATTGCCTAATCTACCTTCTGAAATGTGGACAATTTCGGCAAATACTTTATCGGGTTGCAAAGCTTCTTCTTGCTGAGCCAAGTTTATGCAAAGGTTTTTGATGGATTCATCTAAATGACCAAAACGACCGGTCAGCCTGGTTGCATTATTACTTATGCCTGTCCAAACTATTTTCGTTATATCACCTTCTTTTAATAATTCGCCCATAAAAGCAAATGTATCAGGCAATGTGTGGTTGGGGACTTTAAATGCCTTTACATCCTCATCGGCTATTGCAATTTGGTGCAAGTTTTGTTTATGGGCCTTCACATACAAATTCAATTTAAACTTAGCAAATACATCCCAAAGCATATTGTTTTTATTGCTACTTCGATAATCGGTTTCACTTATAGCGTTTTTGTAGTTGATGCCAATATCGGTATCCAATACTTCTAGCAATGAAACTTCATCTTCCTCATAGCGTTCATAAAACGCTTTTTTAAATTTTGTAAGTGCCGTTTGGCTGTCGTCAAACGGGGTAAGTTTATTCAGCAGTTCCGCAGCATCCAATATTTGTTTTGGAATTGAATAATTGATTATTGCCTTAGTCGCTTGCTTAAGCGTATCTACTTGGATAAATCGGCTTTCGTTTATGGCAGTACTAAAATAGCTTTTAAGTAATTGCTGAATACGCACTGTTTTAGTAATGATAGATTCCATTGAAGTTAGAATTCCATTTACTTCTTCGGGCAATTTTTTGTAGCGCACAAATGTACTGAGCTTTTCAAATAAGACAGTTTGATATTCCTCCCCACTTACGTTGGGATACAATTCATTAATGAGCACCTGACCCTGTACCAATTCATTCAAATACTGCTTAGCTTCGGCTTCATCAAATCCAAACTGGGTAATGAATTGTAAGCAGTTTGAGTAACTTATACCTATTGTTGCAAATTTTATCAGTTTTGATAAAACAGTATTATCATCAATATGAACAAGGTGAAATCCTGAACGTTTGTTAAGTGTCTTGAACTCGTGGTAGCGCCATTTGTTAGCTATTTTGTATAAACTACTGTTGGGGTAATAGATAAGTTCCTTTTTTAGCATTTCATCTTTGCATAAATCATGGTAAACATTTACCAAATAATCCATATCAAGCCGAAGCTTAGCAACTGGCTCATTCTTAATAATAACTTGTGTTGTTTGTTCACTAACAATTGCTGTGTGTAAGCCCGCAAACAAACCATAAGGGGTGCAGCGAGTGCAAGAGCGTATGTGGTATTTTAAAAGTGACTTTTGAAGCTTTTTATCAAGTGGTATATTTTTTTCAATAGCTTTAATAATTTCCGCAAAAAGTCCTGAACTTGCTACATAAAGTGCATCCTTAAAAAACATATCAGAAGTCGAATTACCAGGCACATCATTGTATTTATTAAATGGCAGCAAGGTATTTCTAATAATTACTATTTTTGGCAAATGGCTTTTGAAGTCTTGCATAGTTGTAAAACTTAAAAACATTATTAACTATCTCAGAATATATTCCAGTAGGTATCTTAAAGGATATGTAAAGGCGGCCAATACAAGATCTGTTAAGAGTCCAATTAAAGGTAAGAAAAGATAAATATGCCAATTTATATTGGGCAAATCATTTGAATAAACTAATATTTTCTTCAAGGCAGCCATTATAATTGATTTATAATTGTATAGTATTACGAAACAAGATATAAGCATCATTAATACTCTAATAATTAGCGCAAATCCAAACATATTAAAAGAACAAGATAAATCGACAATAAGGATTCCGATAATAATAGGAACTAAAATTATTAGTCCAAATATAACAGTTCTATTAATCACAAGTAAAACCCCGCCGACTATTTGTAAAAATCCAATAAAAAAATTAATAGCAGGGCTTAAACTAAACAAATACCATGTTAAATAAAACTTATCGACATCAATTAATGGCTTTTTCAATATATTCTCATTAATACCTCCAAACTGCTCTCCTAAGAGCTTAGAAGCCCCATAATCAATCATATAATAACCTATATACCAACGAAGTATTAATATAATAAAAAAGTTAACTTTCTCTAATTTAAAAATATTTACAGACAATTTTTCTTTTCTTTTAAAAAAGACTAGAAGTCCTGTCATAAAAAGGATAATTGGCAAAAGCATCAAAGAAATTCCTATCAAATCTTTCATTCTATTTAATTGTTAAAATAAGTTAAATTGATAAAAGTAAGAATCGACTCCATTTAGATTCTTTATTTGGGTATAAATAAGAATTTAATACAATCCCTATTCCTGATAAACCCTCTAAAAATCCAATTTCGTCTCGCCATCCAGTATCTGTTCCATACCAGGTTTTATATCCAACATTACCATCTTCATGATTGCCAAGTTCTATAACTTTATCAATCCAATAGTCAGTTAATTCCTTAAATTCTATAATGTTGGTATCCTTATGAAATAAATTAAAAATATGAGCTATGCCAGCTGCACCATGGCATAATGAAGCGTCAACAACATAATTTTCTTTCAGATCAATCCTTTTAGAAATATGCTGCATTAAAGATATTGACTTAAAATATAGGCTATCATTTTTCATTGCCTTGGAAGCAATAAAAAATGACCTAGCTACACCTAAATCACCATAGCACCAAGCTAATCTGGAAAAATTCTTTCCATCTGTTGTATATGAATATTTAGATTTATTGTTTATTAGTTTGTGGTTCTCAATAAACCGAATTGTCTTTAATAAAAATGTTGAACATCTTTTCATATCAACACCATTAATAATACACTTAGATAGGAAAACTATAATACTTGGTATACCATGTGACAATCCTAAATTATATTCCATTGCACCTTTATTGTTTAATGATTTCCATGCAACAGTTTCATTATCTATAATTTTAGCCGTTGATAGAAGACAGTCTACAATACTATTTATTTTGGAACTATTACTATTTAATAAATACATAGAAACTCCTAAACCACCATGCAAAAAATCGTAATTATTCTTTTTAAAATAGTAAATGGCATTTTCATAAAGATAATTTTCTAATTTTGCGTTGATTTTTTTTAAGCCAATATCTATTTTTTCTGATTTTGAAATATAGTCTGCAACATCTAGTATCCCACTGAATCCAGAGGAATAGGTAAGATTGATATTATTTTGATTAATAAACTCGTAGAATGAATTATCTAAAACATTTAAGCACATTTCTAAATACTTTGGTAACCTAGTTGTTAAATAACGTTCATAAAGGTATAAACACATTCCTGCTTTTCCACTCATTAAATTAGTAGATTTTACATCCTCGATTTTCTCGCAAATTAATTTATCTATTTGTGCAATTTTCTCGACTATAACTGAACATTCCATATAAGTTATTCTATAGAAATTTTTTAAATGCTATTTCGAAAAATTTCGAAATAGCATTTAAATTAAATCATATCCTCAATTTGCCCATCTGCACGATATAAATCAGCAGAAACTACGTTACAATCAGCTCCGCATGAGACATCACAGGTAGCACCATTAATACTTGCACCATCGGCAATTCCACAAAAATCTGATTTACATTTTGGAGTAGAAAGACAAACTTCAATAGTATTACAATCATCTGTACAGGCTCCTCTTGTGCATCTCCATGCAGAAGGAAATGGCGCACATCCATCAGTACAACCTTCTGTCCACCATGCGACTCCCCCCCTTATACTATTCATTTGTTTTTCATTTAAATTTGCAATTATTTCCTTATTTAATTGCAATTTAATTTTTTTTGACTTCATTTCTCATCGCGGTTTATAAATCAAAACCTGCTGAAAACTTTAGTTGGTTAAAAATAAAAAATAATTTCATTTTACCAATAACCTTTATGCGCAATGAGGTAAGCGGCAAAATTGTAATACAATGTTGAAGCAAAAAAAACTACAAAACAATATAACAAGTTATATATTAGAAAAATAAATATAAGAAGTTATATTGCTTTTAGCAAGTTTCTTTTATATTCTTGTTTTATGAAATCAAATTCAATAACCCTTATAGACGATTGCTCTTCTGATTTAGATGTAATTAAAAACTGGTTCGAGGAAGATGGAAATTATTTTGTAGAAAAAGTTTATCATAGTTCAGTAGATGCCTTAAGTCAAGCAGAGAATATTGATACAGCCTTTTGCCTTGTTGACATTAAAATGCCTTTACTTAATGGCATTGATTTAACTTATTTATTAATAAAAAAAGGGTATAGCGGAAACATCATTGGAATGAGTCATGGGTATAACCAAACAGATTTAATGAATATCAAAAATGCTGGTGCAATAGCCTATTGCAGCAAAAATAAAAACGATATTTTAAATACCCTAAATATTATAAAACAGCAAAAAGATTGTTTTAATCCTTCTCATTTAAACCATTGGAAATTAAAAACAGAAACTCAAAACCTACATGATAAGGATTTGATAGAAAAGGTTCACCTATTATCTCCAATTGATAAAAAAATTTTGCAACTTAGCTGTAAAGGTTTAAAGACACCAGAAATAGCCTTATTCCTAGACTTAAGTGTAAATACCATAAACCAATATCGTTCACAACTATTTCAAAAGCTTGAAACTACTAATATAACTCAATCTGTAGCTTGGGCTATAGCTACCCATACAATAGAACACTGCGAGGTATGTACCCCCCCCCCCCCAATATCTAAAAAATAAATGATTTCATTTCCTTACTACCACCAATTAGGCCTAAAAGATTGCGGCCCGGCGTGCATTAAAATGGTGGCTCAATATTTTGGACGCAGTTATAATATTGATTACCTCCGAGAAAAAAGCCATATTATTAAAACAGGCGTAAGCATGCTGGGCATTAGCGAAGCCGCCGAAGCCATTGGATTTAAAACCATTGGGGTAAAAGTAGATATTCAAAAACTGAAAGAAATTGCGCAAAGTCACCCCAGTATTTTACATTGGGATAACAACCATTTTGTAGTGCTATATAATTACAAACGCAAATGGTTTGGTTCGAACCAATTTTATATTGCAGACCCCGCCAAAGAATTACTACAACTAAGCGAAAAAGAGCTTTTGGAACATTGGGGAGTTTCAATAGGCAATGAGCAATTGGCAAATAGCAATGATGAAAATATCGCTTCAAAGCGCCAGATGCCAGACGCCAGCAGCCAGCTGCAAAAACAAGGCTACGCCTTAGTGCTAGAACCCACACCCGAGTTTTTTAGCAGAGAGCAAAATGATGGTGAGCAAAAAAAACTTGGACTAAATTATTTACTGCATTATTTTAAACCCTACAAAAACTATTTTGTGCAATTAGCAATGGGAATGTTGCTAAGCAGTATTATAACATTAGCCAGCCCCATGCTTACCCAAGCCATGATAGATAAGGGCGTAAACATGCACAACAAAAGCATGGTACAATTGGTACTATTAGCGCAACTAGGGGTATTTGTTGGTAGTATTCTCATTCAGTTTATTCAAACCAAAATACTCATGCATTTAGGCACTCGCATTAATGTGGGTATGGTATCCGATTTCTTTTATAAACTTTTTAACCTCTCTATTCCATTTTTTGATAGTCATGTTACTGGTGATATTATGCAGCGCATTGGCGACCATAAGCGTGTAGAAAGTTTGCTTACTGTAAGCTCTTTAGGCACTGTTTTTTCTTTGCTTAATATGTCTATTTTAGTGGTATTGTTGGGCGGTTACCACCCTGGCATTTTGCTTATATTTTCTGTTGGTGCCGCCTTGGGTTTTGGGTGGACATACTTGTTTTTAGCCTGGCGTAAAAAAGTAGATTATAAAATGTTTCACTTGGGTAGCAAAGAAAACAGCAAGGTAATAGAAATGCTAGAAAGCATACAAGAGATAAAAATAAACAACAGCGCCAAGCAACACCGCTGGCAGTGGGAAGAAATACAAGCAAGCCTTTATAAACAAAAAATTGTGAACCTAAATGTAGGGCAGTTTCAAAGTATTGGCGGTAGTATGTTGGGTCAAGCCACGAGTATTTTAATTAGTTTTACTTCTGCTACCGCCGTTATAGATGGCAATTTAAGTTTGGGTGGCATGTTTGCCATTAACATGATTATTGGACAATTAAGCTCGCCTATTCAGCAGTTGTATGGCTTAATAAACTCCGTACAACAAGCTAAAATTGGCATGGATAGAATTGGAGATGTGGTATTGCAAAAAGAAGAAACCGATACCAGTTTAAATTTGCTTACTGATATACCCGCTTTTGAGCCCATTGTTTTTGAAAACGTAAGTTTTGTTTATGGTAGCGAGCGTTTATTGCCTGTTTTGGATGATATTAGTTTTACCATTCCAGCAGGTAAAATTACTGCCATTGTGGGGGCAAGCGGTAGCGGAAAAACTACCCTACTTAAACTTCTCATGAAGTTTTACGAACCCAAAAAAGGCAATATATTTTTAGGTTCAACCCATTTTAAAAACCTGCACCACGGACATTGGCGAGACAAATGCGGCGTGGTGATGCAAGATGGTAAATTATTTAATACCACCATTGCAGAAAATATTGCAGCTGGCTTGCCTGTAGATATGAGTAACATTATTAAGGCTGGCAAAATTGCTAATATTGATGATTTTATTAGCAGCCTTCCCAATGGCTATTTAACAGAAATTGGCAACGATGGCACGCAAGTTAGCATGGGACAAAGGCAGCGCGTTTTATTGGCACGTGCGGTGTATAAAAACCCCGGGTATTTATTGCTTGATGAAGCTACTAGTAGTTTAGATGCCAATAATGAGCGTGTAATTATGGATAACCTAAATACCTTTTTTGAAGGCAGAACAGTTATTGTTATTGCCCATAGGCTTAGCACCGTGCAGCATGCACACCAAATTATTGTAATGGAACAAGGTAAAATTATGGAAACAGGCAACCACCAATCGCTTACTGCCGCAAGGGGAAAATATTACGAATTGGTAAAAAATCAATTAGAATTGGGGAATTGAAATATGAATTATGAATTATTGGAAATAGCTATGCCCCTATTTGACATTTAATAAGCCCTGAACTACTTTTAATAAATATGCCTTATGCCAGAAGAACTATATAAACATAACGACAATATTAACTATTTGCTCAAACGCAAATTGAGTTTTATGCTGCGCTATGGCATGAGCTTTTTATTTTTACTTGGCTTTGTCGTTATAGCTAGTTTATACTTTATTAAGGCACCCGATACCTTAGAAGGAAAATTTGTTTTAAGTAGCAGCAATCCGCCTAAAAGCTTGCTTGCTAAAGTAAATGGAAGGATTATAAAAATAAATGTATCCGATTTATCTAAAGTAAATGCGGGTGAGGTGCTAATGGTATTAGAAAGCGTTGCAGATGCCAATGGCATATTTGCTTTAGAAGATTCGCTTCAATTTGTGCAAGCACTTATTGATAGCAATTGCCTAGATAGTTTAAGCTATATTGAAACCTACAATCAACCCTATTTGGGCGAAATACAACAAACCTATGAGCAATTTAAGAAAAGCAATAATGAGCTATATTTGGCCCTTACCAGTGGACAATATTTGCAGGAAAAAAGCATTATAAACAATCGCTTACATAATTTGCAACAAACCAGAAACAACCTACTCAATCAAAAATATATTTATGAGCGCGAATATGCGTTAGCTAACGAAAGTTGGCAGGCAGACTCTACCCTAAACCAACAGAGTAGCATTACAAAAACAGAACTGCGCAACACAGAATCTGCCAAATTACAACGCAAATTAAGCATCAGCAATTTTCAGCAAAACCTCATAAACAACGAAAATGCCATCAATGATATTGAACAACAGTTACTGGTCTTAGAGAAAAACATTGCCCAGCAAAAAGGAGCCTTTTTGCAAAGCTATGCCTTACTTAAAACAGCATTACTAGATTGGAAATCGAAATACCTACTCATTGCACCCTTTAACGGAACCATATCTTTGCATAAAAACATTTATGAAGGGCTCAATTTAATGGCTGGAGAGCCCATATTATACCTTATACCTAGCAACAGTTCCTGGCTTTGTGAAATACTTATTGCTCAACAAAATTTTGGGAAAATAAATGTTGGTCAGCGTAGCGTACTCAAATTTGACAGCTACAATTTTGAAGAATTTGGCATTACAGAAGGCATAGTTAAATCTGTTTCGGCCACACCCCAAGAAGTAAAAACAAATGAAGGTTCCCAAAACCTTTACCTAGTGCAAGTAGCCATTGATAGCAGTTTACAAACCAGCTACCATAAAACCATACAAGCCCGTTTTGGATTAACCGGCACAGCTAACATCATTTTAGATGATAAAAATTTATTGGAAAAGCTATTCTTAGATAGGTTTAAATCCTTGTTTGTGTTTCAGTAGATACTTAACGGTGTAGCATTTCTACAGGGATTTCATACTCAAACTAATGCGCTTTCTTTGTAAATCTACTTCCAACACTTTTACCTTTACTTGTTGCTGCAATTTTACCACCATGTTTGGGTCGGCCACATATTTATCTGCTAATTGAGAAATGTGTACCATGCCATCTTGCTTTACGCCAATATCTACAAAACAACCAAAGCGAGTTATATTGGTTACAATGCCGGGCAACACCATGCCTTCATATAAATCCTCGGGCTTTTTTACATCGGCAAATTCAAATTGAACCAATGGTCCGCGTGGGTCTCTGCCGGGCTTTGCCAACTCTTTTAAAATATCATTTACAGTTAAAACCCCCGCTTGTTCTGTTACAAAATCGGCGGCATTTATTTGCTTACGAATGTTTTCATTAACAATTAAATCTTCCAAATTACATTGGAATTTTTTGGCCATATTGCTTACAATACCATAACTTTCTGGATGAACCGCACTATTATCTAACACATTTTTTGCACCCGGTATTCTCAAAAAGGCTGCGCACTGTTCAAAGGCTTTCGGACCTAAACGGGGTACTTTTTTAAGCTCTAACCTGCTCGTAAATGCCCCTTTTTCTTGGCGGTAATTTACAATTTGCTGCGCGGTTTGTGCATTTAATCCAGATACATACGTGAGCAAACTTTTGCTTGCTGTATTCACATTTACGCCCACTTGGTTTACACATGCCTGAACCACGGTTTCAAGCCTATCTTTTAATTTAGGTTGGTCAACATCGTGCTGATATTGCCCTACACCAATGGCTTTTGCCTCAATTTTTACCAACTCTGCCAAAGGGTCTATAAGCCTTCTACCAATAGAAACTGCCCCCCTCACGGTAACATCATAATCTGGAAACTCTTCGCGTGCAATAGCAGATGCAGAATACACCGAAGCGCCATTTTCGTTCACCAAATAAATGGCTATGGCCGAACCTAAACCTAAGTTGCGCACAAAAGTTTCGGTTTCTCTGCCGGCCGTTCCGTTACCAATGGCAATCGCCTCTACTTGGTATTGCGTAACCCATTTGCGTAAAAGGGCTTCGGCTCGAACCAACTCTTTTTGCGGCTCATGCGGAAAAATAACAGCTTCTGCGCTCAGGTTTCCGGCCTTATCTAAACAAACCACTTTACATCCCGAACGATAACCTGGGTCGATAGCCAAAACGTTTTTACTGCCAAGTGGTGGCGCCAAAAGCAATTGTTTTAAATTTTCTGCAAACACCATAATGGCATCCTCATCGGCTTTAGATTTGGCTTGTGCCCTAATTTCATTCTCCAAAGAAGGCAGCAGCAAGCGCTTGTATGAATCTGTAACAGCCAACTGCAACTGCTTGCTGCTAGCTGCATTTCGCTTTATTACCTGCCTTGCAATAATATCTAGAGCATCTTCTTCATCAGGCGAAACGCTTATACGCAAAAAGCCCTCTTCTTCTCCCCTAAACATGGCCAAAACCCTGTGCGAGGGACATCTTTGAAGCGGCTCATCAAAGGCAAAATAATCTCTGTAGTTCTGCGCTTCTGCCTCTTTAGCTTTCACCAATTTACTTTGAAACACACTGCGTTTCTGAAACAAATTACGCAAGCGCTCGCGCACTTGGGCATTTTCATTTATAATCTCTGCCACAATATCTCTAGCGCCTTGCAAGGCTTCCTCGGCATCTTTTACCCCATTTTTTACATAGCGTTCGGCCTGCAAAAAAGGGTCTTCTGGATACTCTTTAAACAACCACAAGGCAAGCGGCTCCAAGCCCTTTTCTCTGGCCATACTGGCCTTGGTTTTGCGCTTTGGCTTGTATGGCAAATACAAGTCTTCTAGCACATGTGCATCCCAACAAGATTCTATTTTTGATTGCAAGTCTGCACTCAATTTACCCTGCTCAGAAATCGTATCAAGAATTGTTTTTTTGCGCTTTATTAACTCAGAATAATATTGATTTTTAATCCTAATATCTTCTATTTGCACCTCATCTAATGCCTCCGTAATTTCCTTACGGTAACGCGCTATAAAAGGTGTGGTGCAGGCATCATGAATCAATTGAATGGTGGCATCAACAGATTTAACCGGCAGGCCCAATTCGCGGGCAATAATAGAATGGTGTTCGTTTTGTGGCATAATAATCCGCAATAATACAATAATCTGGGTATACCCGCACGGCCGTGCGGGTATACCCAGATTATTGTATTATCGTAGAGACGCACGGCCGTGCGTCTCTACCCGGCCGTGCGGGTATACAATAATAACCCAACAAACAAATTTTCTAAAAAAACGTTATATTTACAATCAATATCAATCATGGAAAAACCATTAGCACGTAGGCGTTTTTTGGGTAAATTGTCGCTGGCCGTTGGCGGTAGCATTGCCTTGCCTGTAAATAATATTGCCCAATCTTTTAAAGAAGTTTTTCAAAATAAACGCATGAATCCAGTTATAAGCATAAAACCACTCGGTTTTCAGTGGGAAACCGCCGACCCATTTTTATTTTGTGTGCACCACGAAGACCGCTTTCCAAAAGGGAACGAGCAAATGGGTCCTGTGGGCTCTATGCTGGGTAGGCAAATGGGCGACGATTTTATTGTAAAAGATGGCTACAGAATGTACCACGGCAAGGTTGTACCCGGCTTTCCTGGTCACCCTCACAGGGGATTTGAAACCATAACGGTTGTAAGAAAAGGCATAGTAGACCATGCAGATTCTTTGGGTGCTGCTGGCCGCTATGGCGATGGAGATGTGCAATGGATGACCGCCGGAAAAGGCGTTCAGCATTCAGAAATGTTTCCGCTTTTGAGCAAAGAAAAAGAAAACCCCATGGAGCTTTTTCAAATCTGGCTGAACCTACCTAAGAAAAATAAAATGGTGGAGCCACACTTTAAAATGTTGTGGAGAGATAGCATTCCTAATTATGTGCACAAAGATGCGAAAAGCAAAAAAACAACAGTAGAAATTATTGCAGGAAAATTAGATAAATACAAAGCTCCGGCTCCGCCGCCAAATTCTTGGGCTGCCGACGAGAAAAATGAGGTGGCAGTGTTTAATATTAAAATGGAACCTGGCGCCACATTTATCCTTCCCAAAGCCAGTGCCGGCATCAATAGAACCTTATACTTTTACGAAGGAGACAGCCTGCAAGTAGCCAATCAGGCAATAAAACCATACCATGCTATTTTGGTTCAGCCAGAGATAGATTTAAACTTGGTAGCTGGCAGTAAAGATGTGAGTATATTGGTGTTGCAAGGCAGGCCTATTGGCGAAACCGTAATACAATACGGACCTTTTGTAATGAATACCAAAGAAGAGATTAATCAGGCGTTTGAGGATTACCACCGCACGCAATTTGGCGGTTGGCCTTGGCCTAAGTACGACCAAGTGCATGATAGAAGCAAAACGAGATTTGCCAAACATGCAGATGGAAGAGTAGAAGTTAAAACAAGTTGAGTTGGGATTTACTCCGACTCTAAACTATCTAGGTTAACTTCTTCCATTTGAGATAAGATAGCGGCTTCTAGAGAATCCATCGATTTTTGGTCGGCCTCTAATTGTGTTTGCACCGCATTTTCCTCTTGTTGATTTAATTTTGGCTCATTGTTACAAGCCGCAAAAAATGCAACTAATAATATAAGGCTAAATAATCTTTTGATCATAATTTTTGGGGTTTAATATATTGTGCTTACAATGATACTTTTTTCTTATCTCAAAACAAAATTTTGTCCGAGATACACTTTTCTCACCATTTCATCATCAGCTAATTCTTGTGCAGTGCCGTCTTTTAAAATTTTTCCTTCAAACAAAAGATAGGCTCTATCAACAATACTCAGCGTTTCATGCACATTGTGGTCGGTAATTAAAATGCCGATATTTTTGTGTTTTAATTTAGCAACAATTTGCTGAATATCTTCTACCGCAATAGGGTCTATACCTGCAAAGGGTTCATCTAAAAGAATAAATTTAGGATTTACAGCTAAGGCTCGGGCAATTTCTGTTCGGCGGCGTTCGCCCCCACTAAGCACATTACCCATACTTGTACGCACTCGGTTCAAACCGAACTCTTCTAGCAAAGATTCTAGCTTTTCTTTTTGTTCTACCCGGCTCAATTTTGTCATTTCTAGCACGGCCATAATATTATCCTCTACACTCAAGGTTCTGAAGATAGAGGCCTCTTGAGCCAAATATCCTAAACCTTTTTGTGCCCTGCGATACATGGGAAGGTGTGTAATTCTTTCGTTATCTAGGTAAACCTCCCCTTCATCTGGCTTTATTAAACCCACCGTCATGTAAAAAGTAGTGGTTTTACCAGCACCATTTGGACCTAACAAGCCTACACATTCGCCTTGATGCACCTCAATAGATACATTGTTTACAACGGTGCGTTTTTTATAACGCTTAATTAGGTTGGTACTTTTTAAAATCATAACAAAAGATTAATAGGCCCTTCCGGCATTGCCTTCCATAAAGTTTATAAACGCTTTATTTACTACTTTATTTCCGCCTGGCGTTGGGTAATTTCCGGTAAAATACCAATCACCTAAATGCCTCGGACAAGCTGTATGCAAGTTTTCGATGCTTTGGTAAATTATTTCTACACTGGCTTTAATATCTGTAGGCGTAACAATTTCTGCAATGCGCTCGCTTATTTGATCGGCAGAGAAAGGGGCATATAATTCTTTCACATAATTTACCATTTCCTCTTTTGGCAAATGCTCTTGCGCTTTGCATTTTTCGTACACTTCATTGAGCAAATGCTCTTTGTTGTTCGATTTAAGTAAAGACACCATGGCTTGGAAAGCCACAAAGTCTTTCATCCTACTCATATCAATTCCGTAACAATCTGGATACCTAATTTGAGGAGAAGACGAAACTATGATAATTTTCTTTGGATGCAGCCTATCTAAAATGCGTAAAATGCTCGTTTTTAAAGTAGTACCGCGTACAATAGAATCATCAATTACCACCAAGGTATCTTGGTCGTTTTTAATTAAGCCATAGGTTACATCATACACATGAGCCACCATGTCTTCGCGGTGTTCATCGTCTGTAATAAATGTTCTAAGTTTAGCATCTTTAATGGCTACACGCTCTCTGCGCAAAAGCACATCTAATATTTTCTTGAGCTTTTTGGTGTCTGGGTTCGGCCCTAATTTTAAGATTTCTTTAACCTTCCACTCATTTAAAATCTCATAAACCCCTTCAATCATGCCGTAAAATGCTACGGCAGCAGTATTTGGAATATAAGAGAAAACGGTATTATCGAAATCATAATTAAGCGATTTCATAATTTTAGGTGCCAATAAATGGCCCAGCATTTTACGCTCTTGGTAGATTTCTTTATCATTACCCCTCGAAAAATAAATGCGTTCGAACGAGCAAGATAAACGCTCGCCGGGTGGCATAATATTTATCTCCTGCACATCGCCATCTTTTTTCATGATAAGCGCATTACCCAAGCCAAGTTCTTTAATTTCGCTGTAAGCAATATTAAAACCCGTCATGATAGCCGGTTTTTCGCTGGTAATAACTACTATTTCATCGTTCTTGTAGTAAAAGCAGGGGCGAATTCCGTTGGGGTCGCGTACCACAAAAGCATCACCATGACCAATCATACCGGCCATTACATAGCCGCCGTCGGCATCTCTGAGAGAACGTTTTAAAATGGTTTCCACATTAACATGACTGCTCATGTGGCTACTTATATCTTGGTTTGAGTGTCCTTCTAGCTTAAATCGCGTAAAATTACGTTGTACTTCTTCGTCTAAGAAATGCCCCATTTTTTCGAGCATGGTCACTGTATCGGCACGGTCGCGGGGGTGCTGACCCAAATCTATCAATACCTGAAAAAGTTCATCGACATTGGTTAGGTTAAAATTTCCAGCCAAAAGCAGGTTTCGGCTCATCCAATTATTATCGCGAATAAAAGGGTGTGTAAGGTCTTTGCTATTGCCACCATGGGTTCCATAACGCAGGTGACCAAGGTATAATTCGCCTACGAAAGGAGCATGTTTTTTAAGGTAATCGTGGCGCTTAACTTGCTCTGATGACCCAGATTTATTAATTTTTTTATTGATGCCCTCAAAAATTTCTGCAATGGCACCGCTGCCGTTGGCGCGCTGCCTAAAAATAAATTGCTCCCCTGGTTCAGGGTCAAATTTTATGACACCCACACCTGCGCCATCTTGGCCTCGGTTGTGTTGTTTCTCCATGAGGAGATACAGTTTTTTTAACCCGTATAATGCTGAGCCATATTTTTCTTCATAAAAACTTAATGGCTTGAGGAGTCGAATCATCGCGATTCCGCACTCATGTTTAATTGGATCACTCATAAAAGGAACGGCAAAGGTATGGAAATAAAATTATGATTTGCGCCAATCAATTATAAGCTGCATTAATTTTGTTTATTCAAAAATATGGTTTGCGATGGATAAGCAAACTCGCAGCCGTTTTTAGCCACAATTTCCATGATTTTCACATTAATTTTTTCCTTAATTTCAACCATAAGCGCGTAATCATTAGAGTTTACAAAGTAAACTACTAATAAATTTAAAGAGCTACTATCAAAATCTAAAAACCTAACCGTCATTTCTGGCGCTGTATTTGGCTCCTCATCTAAAATTGCTTTTTTAATATCCTCTACAATATTTAAAATATTTTGCGGCTCACTTTGGTAAGTTAATCCAATAACAAAGCGTACACGGCGTTGTGTACTTTGGGCAATATTATTTAGATTAGAATCGATAATTTTTTTGTTGGGCACAATCAACAAAGATTTGTCTAAGGTTCTTATTCGGGTAGTTCTGAACCCAATTTTTTCTACTGTGCCTCTAATTTCACCCACTTCTATTAGTTCACCTACTTGAAAAGGCTTATCTAAATAAATAATAAACGACCCAATTAAATTGGCTAAGGTATCTTGGGCGGCCAAGGCAATTGCCAAACCACCAATACCCAAACTGGTAACCAATGCAGTAATATTTACCTCAAAAGCTTTGGCTAAAATGGCAAAAAAGCTTGTTATATAGATAAGTACGCGGGTAAGTTCCTTAATAAAAGTAGCCAAATCTTTGCTCATTTCGCCATCTTCACGATTATGATACACATATTCCATAAAATCTGTAACCCGTAAAAAGAGCACGGTAATGGCATAAATTAAAATAACCATAAAGAGCGCATGCAAAACCCAGCGCAAGCCAAAATCACTTATGTGCGCTAGCTCCCATTCTTTGGGAAAAGTTAAATAATTGCAAGCCACATATACGGCAATTACATTAATTAAATTTACAAAAGGCTGGTTAAACAAGCGGCTAAACTCGTGGTAAAACTGCGGCGATGCCACGTTTTTAAAGAACTTATACGAAGCCTTAGAGGCCAATTTTGCTATTAATCCGTTAAATACTAAAGTAATAGCAATTATACCCAAGCTTATTAACCAATCTGTAAGCGGGTTTCCCAGAAACGCTTTTGTTAAAAAATCTGTATTCATGTAATGCCAAGCTCCAAATGAGCCGCTAAATTACAAAAACTATTTGGGCTGAACCTAAAAAAAAATCGGGTTTAGGAAATTAATCCTAAACCCGATTGTATGCATAAATTAAGAACTAGTCTTTGATTAATTTGAAAACTTGTTGCCCATTGGCACCAATTATTTTCACAAAATAAATTCCAGTTGGATTCTGCGTATCTAAATTAACTTTTACGCTACCCTCTTTGTTTACAGTTTGGGTATGTACAATTTTACCGGTGATGTCTATAACCTCTAATTGGTCATTTACCGCCACACTGTTTAAGGTAAAGTTATTTTTGAAAGGGTTTGGTCCAACAGAAATTGTGTTTGGCATTTCTTGTGTACTTAATAAAATGGTTTTGCTATATGTAAATGAGCCATCTACATCTATCATTTTTAAGCGATAATAAAATGCTTTGCTACTATTAAATGCTCCCAAATCTTGGAATAAATAAGAGCGCAACACACTACTATTTCCAGCAGATTTAACTTCACCAACTGTTTTGAAAAGTTGGTTATCAGCACTTCTCTCAATTTCAAAATGTGAACTATTTTTCTCAGAAGCAGTATTCCAATGTAAAATAGCATTTTGTTCGGCAGCATAACCAGCAAACTTTGAAAGTTCTACAGGTAATGGAGCATTATCATCTGTACCAGTAAATACGCCATAATTGCTTAGATATTGAACTGTTAAAATATTTCTAACAGAATCTAAAATACTGGCAGAACTTAAATAAACAGTCCATGGAGATGATGGAATCAAATG
>JAUYMZ010000341.1 GCA_030699355.1 Bacteroidota bacterium
TTCGTTTCCAGCAAAAAAGAGTGGAATGAGCAGGGTTAAACTAAACATACTAGGTTTAAGTACCGGACAAACAAGTGGATCTTACACACTTATTTTAGGTGAAGAGAACAGCAATAGAAAACTACCTATCGTTATTGGAAGTTTTGAAGCCCAAGCCATTGCTGTTGAGATTGAAAAGATTGTGCCGTTTAGACCAATGACCCACGATTTATTCCTAAATTTTTGCAATTCTTTTGACATTAGCATCCACGAAATTGTAATTTATAGCCTCAATGAGGGCGTGTTTCATGCCAAAATGATTTGCGAACATATGGGCGAAATAAAAGAAATAGATGCAAGGACTTCCGACTCTATTGCCCTTGCCGTTCGGTTTAAATGTCCCATCTACACCTACGAAGACATTATGGATGCCGCTGGAATTGTATTTAACGACGACATAAACGAGCCGCTTCAAGAAAATTTACAGGAAAAAGAAAGCAAAGCCACCGCGCAGCAAAAAGAAGAAAAAAGTGGCTATACCAGAATGACCCTAGACCAACTCAATCAATTATTAGAAAATGCACTTGCACTCGAAGATTATGGCACTGCCGCCAGAATCAGAGACGAAATTCAACGTAGAAAAAAATAAGAATGGAAAAATATACCGGTATCATTGGCATCTTACTCATCTTTGCCATCGCTTTCCTGCTCTCAAATAATCGCAAAGCAATCAATTACCGGCTTGTATTTAGTGGTTTAGGATTACAAGTTCTTTTAGCACTTTTTATACTTAAAACTGAAATAGGTTCAGGCCTATTTGCCTTTGTTGGAAAAAAAATTGAAAACCTGCTAACGCTCGCCGATAAAGGCGGAGAATTTGTATTTGGCGGATTAATTAAACCCGATTTGTTAAAGCCTATTTTTGGAGACCAATACAGCTTTTTGTTTATGTTTAAAATTATGCCCACCATCATATTCGTAGCGGTTTTGGTTAGCATGGCTTATCACATTGGCATTATGCAAATTATTGTATCCTTTTTTGCTAAAATAGTACATACCCTCATGCGGGTTAGTGGTAGCGAAGCTTTATCTAATGTGGCCAGCGCTTTTGTAGGCCAAGTAGAAGCACAAATTATGATTAAGCCCTACATTTCTACCATGACCATGAGTGAGCTTTTAGCCAGTATGAGCGGCAGTATGGCTACCATAGCAGGCGGAGTTATGGCTGTTTATATTTCTATGGGCATACCTGCTCCATATCTTCTTGCAGCAAGTATTATGGCCGCTCCAGGTGCCTTGGTAATTTCAAAAATTGTTTGGCCCGAAACCGAAGAATCTCCAACCAAAGGAGCCATCAAATTAGATGTAAAAAAGACACATGCCAATTTACTCGATGCCATCTCTCATGGCGCCTCAGATGGATTAAAAATTGCCCTCAATGTAATTGCCATGCTTATAGGTTTTATCGCCTTAATTGCGCTAGCAGATGCCGTGTTGATTAAACTTTTTCAACTCCCAGATTTTATCTTGGGTTCTATGGGTATCCAAAGTAATTTAAACATTCCAGATATAAGTCTCGATAAAATTTTTGGAGCCTTCTTTTCTATTTTTGCTTGGACAATGGGCGTGCCTTCTCAAGATATACAAACAGTAGGTTCTTTAATGGGCACCAAAATGGTAATCAATGAATTTGTTGCCTATTCTAAATTAGCACCCATGTTGGCCTCTGGCGCATTATCTGCTAAGGCTGTTGTAATTGTGAGCTTTGCTCTCTGCGGTTTTGCAAATTTTAGTTCTATTGCCATCCAAGTTGGAGGCATTGGCGAATTGGCTCCTAGCAGAAGATCAGATTTAGCTAAGCTAGGCTTTAAAGCACTTATTGTAGGTACATTAGCCTCCTATTTAAGTGCCACCTTAGCGGGTTTAATGATGTAATATCTCTGTTGGAAAGGCGTCTAAAGCCAAGTATTTTCCGCTTTCATCCCAAGCATACACTTGGTGCATAATTCCGTTGGTAATAAACAAATAAGGAACCTTAAATACCGTGTTATAAGTAGCAATTTGAAACAAGGTTTCTTTGCTTAAATTTACCTCTGGCGCCTTGCATTCTATAAGCATTGCAGGCTTTCCCAAGGTATTATATAACAATACATCAAATCGCTTAACAAGCTTGTTGTACTTTATCATTCGCTCAACTGCAATTAAACTCGCAGGTAATCGTTCGGTTTGAACCAAATAAGCTATCACATGCTGCCTCACCCATTCTTCGGGAGTAAGAACCACCCACTTTTTACGAATAGAATCAAAGATATATTCCTTTTCTAATTCACGCTTCAACGAAAAATGGTACTTAGGAAAATTTAAATCTTGCATCACTATTTTATCACAGCAAAACTACCACTCTGCATTTCGCCGCTTTGGGTATCTTTTACTGTAAACATATAAACACCTGTGGTAAGTTGGGTTTTAAAATCAGACAAAACATCCCAAGCATGCTCGCCGCCGCTCATGCTTGTTTTTTCAGGATTTCCAAAGTTATTGCTCCAGCCTATTCCTTCGCCTTTGTATATCTCGCTATCGTGTCTCAAACTGGCCACTAAATCGCCACTGCTGGTATAAATCATCACCTCACAACGGGCAGGCAAATTAAAAAAATAGAGCTTTTTAGTTCGTGGCGTATTGCCATCCCAGGCCGCAGAGGTATTATAAGGATTTGGGTAAACACCCACTTTTTTAGCTGAAGCTGCGCTAAAATCGTTTGGTGTAGTGCCCGGAAAAACCCGTCTTTCATTTTCTGTAAAGGATGATTCTAAAGAAGGAATACCCAATACTTTATCGCCTTTATCAAAGGCTGTAACCACAACCAAATACTGCCATCCATTAGACAAATTATTCATTTCATATTTGTAATGATACTGGGTTGTATCACCTTCAAAAACTTTTGGTTCAGCCAGTTTAATTACCTCAAAACCATTATTAAACCCAATGCCATTTCCGGCCGAATCCCATTGAGCTATTAAATTGGCTTCGCTTAATAGGTTCAAACCTAAATCGTCGCCTGCATTGGTTCTGTATACACGGTAGCCTTCAAAATCTCTGATTCTAGTGATTGGGTCAACCGAATATTCTGATTTGTTGCTCCAATAAACTTCTATTTTTCCTTGACTGGCTAATACTTTCGTTAAGGGCGATTCTGGTGGTTCAGGCAGAATGAATCGGTCTAATTTTCCGTTTTGGTTCAGGTCTAATTCTGGCCTATATTTTCCATCTTCATTTACATCTTCGCCCAAATAGGTAGAACGGGTTCTTTTAAAATTATCTGTAAGTTCTTTTCTTGAATCGCTGGTAGAAATAATATTATTAGAACTTGGCGGCAAATACGACAAGGGTTCTTTTTGTTTTGCTGCCACAAAGGCCAAGGCAAACGTAAACGACTCTCCGGGCTCAATGCTTACCAATGGGCCAGCCGAGAGCAATTGCAACCAATTGGCTGGAATTCCGTTTATGGGACCTTCGCCGCCATACAACAAAGTAGAATCAATCCCTTTACTCATTTTTAAATAACGCTCTTGGTCGTTGCCTGGCGTGTTCCATGGCTCTGCAATAGAATTAAAATTCCAGAAATTGAAGTTAATGCGTGGAGTAGGCAGACCGCGCAATAAAAAAGTATCGGGCTTATTGGGATTAAAAAACATACCTCGCCAATCCATTCCTAAAAATTGAATGGCGCCATACGAACGCGTAAAATCAATATCATCGCCGTAACTTTGATAAGCAAATAACGACATGTATTTTGGGTCGACCCCATTTCTTCCTTTGTTAAAAAACGCGGTACCTGCATCCCTTGTTACGTTTACATTGCGCACAACCAAATCGCTAAAGCTTCCCAAATACACAGAATCCCAGCGATTATTAGAAGCGTTTTTGATGGTATAATTACAGATAACAAAAAAATCTGCGAAGGGAAAATTCCATGCGTAGGTTTCTAATTCTATCACGGCTCCCAAAGGGTTTTGGTGACCATTAATGGGAATAGAGGTACCTGGGATAACCACAAAACTGTCGGTTTGGGTCATAATAAAATCTTGATGAGAAATGGCCGAAGAAGAAAAATTACTGCTATTGGCCAATTTAGAGCGCTCTTTAATGGTACTTAATTGTGTAAATTCAAATCCATTACCGCCGGTGCTATATCCAGAACTGGCATCAACAGAACTGGTACTAACACGCACCTGCCCATCAACCAAAGCTCCAATCCAAATACCTGCTTCAAATAAATGTTCAATACCGCTGCCTCTGGGAAAAGCCATTGAAGGCGGACCTTGGGTGTTGCTTCTAACCGTTGGTCTTCCAAAAGTGCCAAAATTATTGATGCTTAAACCCAATCTACCGGTGGTAGTAAACCTGCTTTGCGAAGGTACTTGCGCCCAAGCCAAAGCGTGTACAAGGCATAAAGTTAGTAAACTTAATTTTTTAACAATTCTCATGTATGCTACAAATATGGGCAATTAAAGTTTAATCATATAAATTCTATGTAAATTTTGCAAAAATTGCCTTAAAAAAAGAATTAAAGCCTAAATTTGCAACCTGGCAATAAGCCATTCGTAAAACATAATTTAAATATGAAAAAATTATTACTAAGTATCTGCGTAACCATGCTAACAATTTTAGCAAACGCGCAAAATCCTTACCCAGTAGTTCCAATCGACACCGTGCAATTTGTGAACATGGACAAGTTAACAGCTTCGTTTCCAAACGACTCTTCTGATTACGTTAACCCATTTTTCAAAAACAGCGTGTACACAGATACCGTTCGTTTTGATGGAATCGTTTTGTTTGATCCAAGATTATATGGTTTAAGTACCAGCAGAAAAGCTACTGTGCTTTCTGCAGATACCTTTGGCCGTCCTTGGGGTGGTGTTGAAATTATGTGCGAACCAGCAGGTAGCGGCAGATCTTTAGCCCAATTATTAAATGATAATAAATTCTATGATAACCTCAAGCCAGGAACCCGCGTAAGAGCAACGGGTGTAATCAGAACTTTTAGAGGAACTGCGCCTGCGGGAACACGTCAAGGACAAAGTCAGGTAAATATGGTTAAGGCTGATGTAAATTGGGATAATGGAATCGAAATTTTAGATCTAGACCCAAAAGCAGTAAGAGCTACTACCCTTTCTATTGATTCTTTGATGACAGGCAACTCAGGTGTTGGTCAAGTTCAATCTAAAGCCAGCGGCGAAAAGTGGGAAGGTGCATATGTAGAATTTAAAGATGTAACTGTTTTCTCTCGTCAGGCCAGCGGTAGCCGTTGGTTTTGGAGTGTTGCCGACGAAAAAGGTAATGCCATCGATGTAGGAGATTTCTCTGCTTGGTTCAGAAATGATAACAATTCAGATAGCGTTTTACCTGCTGGTAGATTTACGCCACCACTTATTGGTACGCGTATCAGTTATATCCGTGGTGTAATTGTTGAATCTGCTATTGGTGGCCAATATCGCTTCACCATCAACCCATTATTACCTTCAGATTTAGGTTCAGCCAGCTACACCCCGCCAACCGTTACTAACATGGAAAGAACTCCTGTTATAGCAAAATCTACCGATTCAGTAGGTGTTTTGGTTAAAATACAACAAGGTTCTGCTAGGGTAAACAATGTAAAATTGTTTTATACCGTTGGCTATACCAATACCACTTTCGATTCAGTAGTTCTTACCAGAAATACCTTACCTAATGATACCATGCAGTTCTTTGGGTTCATACCTGCCCAAGCAAATGGTTCAGTAGTAAAATACTTTACTCGCCCTACAGATGTAAATAATTTCTTTACCAGCTTCCCTAATGCCAACGGTGATTTTAACGCATATATAGTTAAAGATGCCGGCATAGCTAGCATTCAAGATTTACAATTTAGTCCATACCCTAACAACCAAACTATTTGGAATAATGACAGTATTAATGGGGTAGACATCAGAGGTATTGTTACTGCAACCAACATGATTCAAGGAACCACCAATATTTTAACGGTACAAAACGGAACGGGTGTAAACAGTGCTATCATTGTAAACAGAAGACCAGGCGACGTTACTGGAACTTGGAGAGTGGGTGATTCAGTTTCTATCACTGGATTTAGAATTAGAGAATCTTTTGGTATGACCACCTTAAATAGCATAACTGGAAACGTAATTTCTTCAGGAAATGCATTACCAGCTTTCACAACTTTACCAATTGATACCATTGCAGCCATTAGTGCTTCTGCTATACGCCGCCCAGAATTAGCGCCATACGAAGGTATGTTATTGCGTTTCGACAGCGTATTTGTAGTAAACACCAATGCGGATGCACCTTCAAACTTTGGTGAATTCTTAATTAACCATGATATTACTAAAACTACCGGTTTAAGAGTGGATGATATTAGCACACGTTTACCAGACAACTTCAACAATAACCTTACTACAGGTCAGTTTATGGAGAAAGCTCAAGGTATTATGATTTTAGCTTTCAGCAACTGGAAATTACAACCTAGAGATAGCAACGATTTAGATTTCTCTGGCGCTCCAGATACCGAAAAACCAGTTATTACTTTGTTAGGAAACAACCCAGATTCAGTTTTAATAAACACTTCATGGGTTGATGCCGGTGCCACCGCACAAGACAATAAAGACGGAGATATTACTGCTATGATTCAAGCAATCGGTTCAGTAGATACAGCTGTTGCAGGTGTTTACACAATTTCTTATGTTGTAAGTGACAAAGCTGGCAACAAAGATTCTATTACCAGAACAGTTATTGTTTACAATGCAGTTGGTTTGAACCAAAACGAATTAAGTTTTGCTAAAATAAACGTATTCCCTAACCCAGCAAACGAGCAATTAAACATCAGTGTTTCGGGTATCAAAACATTGCCAATTACAGCTCAAATTTTAGATATTAGCGGCAGGGTAATAATCAGCAAAACATTTGAATCGAGCACAGTAAGTGATAGTTTTAATGTAAGCGAATTAAACAATGGAATTTACTTCTGTAACTTCTACTCAGAAAATGGTTCAAAAACCATCAAGTTTGTTGTTAGCAAATAATTAATAAGCTAAGCATAAAAAAAGAGGCCGTCTCGCAAGAGATGGCCTCTTTTTTTATGGCTTGAACCCAATATCCGTATTTACACGTTTTTAAACGTTTAAACACTTTTAGGTTCAAAAAAAAAGCCCACATTTGCATGTACAATTTGTCTGGCCAGGCAATTGAATCCTATGTTAAACATTAAAAAAAACAAAACATGTCAAACCTCAAAAACAGCGTAAGACTTATGGGTCATTTAGGTCAAAATCCTGAAGTACGCACCACCCCAACTGGCAAGAAAGTAGCAAGCTTCTCTTTAGCCACCAATGAAAGTTACACCGATACTAATGGTGAAAAAGTTACCGAAACCATGTGGCACAATTTAGTTGCCTGGGGTCGCCAAGCAGATATCGCCGAAAAGTACTTGGAAAAAGGCAAAGAAATCTGCATCGAAGGGAAAATCTCTAACAGAAATTATGTAGACAAGAATGGCCAAAAAAAGTACATCACAGAAATTATCGTTGCCGATATTTTAATGCTTGGGTCAAAAGAGAAAAAAGCTGCCTAATCTTTTTACAATTTTGGGGAAATACAAAGTGTACAAGTTTACTTTTACACTTTGTATATGTTAATTATATTAACAAAATTTGGGTTAAATAATATACAATTTAACACAAAAACCTGTATAACAACATGTTAAAATTGGTATAACTTGTGGATACAATTCTTCATTCTATACCCATAAACCCAAGAAAACACCTTAATTTTGAATTCAAATTAAATTAAACAGCATGAGCAGCACCGACGTAAAAGAAAAACTAAAAGCCCTCCAGCTTACCATAGATAAATTAGACAAAGCCTATGGAAAAGGTACCGTAATGAAAATGAGCGACCAAAAGGTAGATGACATTGAAGCCTTGTCTACTGGCTCACTCTCTTTAGATATTGCCCTTGGTATTGGCGGCTTACCAACTGGTAGAATTATAGAAATATACGGACCAGAATCTTCAGGTAAAACTACCTTATCTATGCATGCCATTGCAGAATCACAAAAGAAAGGCGGCATCGCTGCTTTTATTGATGCAGAACATGCCTTTGATAGAAACTATGCAGAAAAACTAGGTATCGATATCGAAAACTTAATCATTTCTCAGCCTGATGATGGCGAGCAAGCCCTTGAAATTGCCGATGCTTTAATTCGTTCAGGTGCCATTGATATCATTGTTATCGACTCAGTAGCAGCGCTCGTTCCAAAAGCAGAATTAGAAGGCGATATGGGCGATAGCAAAATGGGTCTTCAAGCTAGGTTAATGAGTCAGGCACTCAGAAAACTTACGGGTACCATCAACAAAACAGGTTGTATCTGTATCTTTATTAATCAGCTCCGTGATAAAATTGGCGTTATGTTTGGTAGTCCAGAAACCACAACCGGTGGTAATGCCCTTAAATTTTACTCTTCTGTACGCTTAGATATTCGCCGCATTGGCCAAATTAAAGATGGTTTGGATATAGTAGGTAATCGCACCAAAGTGAAGGTAGCCAAAAATAAAGTGGCCCCGCCTTTCCGTACCGTAGAATTTGATATTATCTATGGTGAAGGTATATCAAAACTAGGTGAAATCATCGACCTAGGTGTAGATTTAGAAATCATCAAAAAATCCGGCTCTTGGTTTAGCTATAACGAAACTAAATTGGGTCAGGGTAGAGATGCCGTTAAACAATTATTAACAGATAACCCAGAGTTAAGCCATGAAATTGAAGGTCTAATTAGAGCAAAATCTGGTGCTGGCGAAATTTTTAAATCTAAGCCAGGCGAAGCAGAATAGTTCCCTGCATTTTACTTTGATTGCATTACAAAAAAAAAGAGGCTACCTTATTCAGATAGCCTCTTTTTTTGTATTCATTCGAATATAATGAAACCTGCAACCTATTTCTTAGGAGCCAATGTAGCCGCAATTTTCACTTCTATTTCTTCCGCAATTTTACTCACCACAATGGTAGGAATCTTGATTTTATGGTCTGCATTTTTTACCATAAAAGTAGTCTCAATTTGTGGCACCCCATTCACAATTTTTACCGTGCCTTGGATGCTTCTCTCTTGCTCCACCCCATGAATATTTAATTTCCCAACTACCGTTACAGTATGCTCACCATCACTTTTCCAATCAATTGGTTCAGACAGTTTACCCGTAAAGGTGCTTTTAGGAAACTTATCACTTTCCATATACTTTTCATTAAAATGCTCTTGCATCAGTTTATTGGGAAAACTAAAACTTGTATTGTTAATGCTAAAGGCTATGGCTTGGGTTTGGGTGTTTACTACCATTAATCCAGTGTTGGTTTCGGCATTGATATCCTCTACTGGCGTTTTAGAAAAGAAAGAAACCCGGGCAGTTGAGGTAGAAAACAACTGCGCAAAACTTAAAAATGAGCTGAACATTACAGCCGAGAACAACGCTAATTTACGATTCATATGTGTGTTAATTTATTATTTTTATACTAATCAAAAACCCGACCAACTTTAAAACTATTTTTTATCAAATGAAAAAGTTCTACTTACATTAAAACCTAATCGTACCGCCATATTCTCCCACGAACCCGTAGTTTCAGCAATTTGATGCTGCTCTAACATGCCCAAACTATTGCTCAACATCAATTGAAAAACATGCCCACCCGTTTCAATATCAAATCCAACACCCAAGTAATCATGCCTTTTTTGTCCAGCTCTATTGGGCACGTCGCGCCCATTTAAACGAGGATAATATTCAAGATTCAAACGCACACTTCGGTTCAGTTTAAAACTGGCAGCTGTACCCAGTGCAAAAATGGTATTTGGATCAGCCGTGCGCCTAACCAAATTATAATGCACCAAAGTAGGCACCAATTGCAGGCTCAGTTTATCACTAAACTTTTTAGCAACGATAATTTGATTGACATAACTCAACCTGGAAGTGAAAAAATTCTGCCTTTGTGGAAAATCCCACGAAAGTGTATTTACAGCCACATTGCCATAATAGCCTAAACTAACGGGCATTCCGCCTTTTCCTTTACTCTGCCTTAATAGCTTAATTTTCAAATTTCCATCATAAGTTTTTTCAAAAGAACTGCGGGCAAAGCCTACCTGAATTTTATCTGTTATGCCATAATCAAATGCCAGTCTTATATTGGCCTGATCCAAACCCCAAAGCTGATAAGCTCCGCCATTTACTTCACCAAAACGATGTAAAATCACAAAATTTAAATGTTTGGCCGCTACATGCTCTATACTCTGACCATTTACTACGCGGGTAGATTTAAAAGTGGCAAATACAGGAACCGGCTTATTATCCGATTCAGACGCTAACATACCCAACAAATCTTCCTGCGCCCATGCATTGGCTGTTAATGCAAGTATAAACTGTAAAATTATAAAACTCTTTTTCATAAAAACACTAATTATTTGGCGCACCTGCCTTTAACCATTTATCTAAATTTGCCAATTGCGTTGCGTTTAAAGGTCCACCAGAAGGCATATCTTTTTTTACCAGAACCCTGTCAGCAAACTTACCATTGTCTACAATCACTTTTAAGCCAGCATAATTATCATAAGAAGCATGACAAGCAGCACACCTTGCTGAAACCAATGGCTTCACAAACCCTGAATAGGTAACCACAGAACTGGTATCTCCCGGACCAAAATCGTTGGGGTACAACAATTCTTCTTTATCGTTGTAGCAAGCGGTAA
>JAUYMZ010000343.1 GCA_030699355.1 Bacteroidota bacterium
CATTTCTGGCCTTGGTACTCAAACGCACCGCGTAACATAGCAGTAACAACGGTATCTACATGAGCTGAATGGTGGGCTACAATAAAATCTTTACCCCCTGTTTCGCCAACAATTCTTGGATATGTTTTAAACTTATGGATGTTATTACCAATGGTTTTCCAAATATTTTGAAAAACACCTGTTGAACCGGTAAAGTGAATACCTGCAAAATCTGCATGGTTAAAAATCACTTCTGCAGCTACTGGTCCGCTTGGGTAAATTAAATTAATTACACCATCAGGCACACCTGCTTGTTGGAAAATTTCCATTAAAACATTGGCAGAATAAACTTGGGTATTGCTCGGTTTCCAAACCACTACATTTCCCATAAGGGCAGCAGATGTTGGCAAGTTGCCAGCAATGGCAGTAAAGTTAAAAGGTGTAAGCGCGTAGATAAAACCTTCGAGGGGTCTGTATTCTAAACGGTTCCAAATACCTTTGGCAGATTGCGGTTGTTCTGCATAAATTTCGCTCATGAAATAAACATTGAAGCGCAAGAAATCGATGATTTCGCAAGCGCTGTCTATTTCTGCTTGGTAGGCATTTTTGCTCTGACCCAACATCGTTGCAGCATTTAATTTAGCGCGGTATGGGCCGGCTATTAAATCGGCTGCTTTTAAGAAGATGGCGGCACGTTGTTCCCAATTAAGGGCTTCCCATTTTGGCTTGGCAGCAAGGGCAGCATCAATGGCTTGGGTAACATGACTGGCATCGCTAATATGGTATGAACCTAATAGATGTTGATGATCGTGTGGAGGTCTAATTTCTGCGGTTTTGCCACTTTTAACCTCCTTACCGCCTATATACATTGGAATATCGAGTACTTTCGACCTAGCATCTTGCAATGCTTCCTTTAAGGCTTTGCGTTCAGAACTACCTGGTGCATAATTTAAAACCGGCTCATTAACCGGCAATGGAACTTTAAAAAAACCGTTCATATATTGCTTTTATTTTGGGCAAATATACGAACTAAAACGAGCCTAACAAAGGGTTGTCGCGCGGTTATTCGGTAAATAAATGCGAATGGATGCCTTGCTTTAATTGCTGATCTACTTCGTTATAGGTGATTTCTGTTAAATCTTTAATAACTTTATTTTTAGTTTCAACATTGGCACCGCGGGTCATGATACCGATTAAAAATGGCTTTACAGGGTGATATACGAGACCAAAATGATGAAGCTGAAGATTGACAACTTTACCATTTTCAGCATTTTCATCTCGTTTACCATATTTATGAGCAACTTTTATACTGCTTGGAACACCTGCTCTGATTCCCTGATTGTATTTTGCTTGAGACAATAAATTCAGGGCTTTTTCAGACATTTCTTTAGAAAGGTATGAGGCATTGTATAAAATTCTAAAAACACCTGCATAGGCTTTAACGGTAACAAAATTTGTTTTTTCATGAAAGGCATTTCCAACGTGCATATTTAAATCATCTACAACCTCCATTACTGTAGAATCGCCAAGGTATTGTAACAAGAGTAAGCTGGCAGCATTATCAGAATACACAATCATTTGCGTGAGTAAATCTTCTAAGTTATAAAATTTCCCTTCTTCTTTTTTAAAGCCACTTTCTTCTGGAATTTCACCTAAATCTGCCTTTTTATAAGTAACGCCCATGGTCCACACTTTGGGATCAGCTTGCGCCTTTTTTAGCAGGGCTATCATAAGAGGAACCTTAAACAAACTGGCCGGACTAAACGTTTCTCTTTCGTTGATTCCAATCCATAATCCATTGTTTAAATCTCTAAAATAGTAGCTAACATGTAAATCGGGATGTACTTTTTTCTCCTTTGAAATATAAGAATCGATTTTACCTCTGAAAGAACTTAACTCAGAATAATCTAAAGATAATTGATCATAAAAAGGTAAAATGGGATTGGTTAAACTAGTCGAAAAAATGGGTAATTTTTCCGAGGTTGATTCAACCTTTTTTTTGTTGTTATTTTTAGGTATTAAATAGCCGAAAAATATCCCTAAAGAAAGCAGTAAAATAAACGGTAAAACTTTTTTAATTTGGTTCATATAAAACACAATTATTTGATGCAACAATATTTTATTTGCACCTGTAAAACAAGCAAACACAGGCAAATTAAGTATAAATTAAGCCGTATTAAATAGCCCTTAAAACCATAGGTTCAAGTTCAAAAAAAGTTAAAAAAAACAAGTGCTATCATTCAGCCCATTAAACAATCTTTAACACCTGCTTAATAGTGCTATAATCCTATATTAATTCACTATATTAAGTAGGAAAAACCAAATCAGGTATGGTTAATAAGATTCTTTCGTTGGAAACGGGATGAATAAAACTTAATTCGGTTGCTTGAAGGGCAATATAATTGTCGCTGAAGGCATAAGTTGCCCCATATTTTTTATCCCCTAAAATGGGGCATCCCATGGTAGCTAATTGAACTCGAATTTGGTGTTTTCTACCCGTTAATAAAGTAACTTTTAATAAGGCGTTTTTGCCTTTGGTTTTTAATACTTGGTATAACAGTTCGGCCTTTTCAGATTTATTGATTTCTGTGTGATATGCTTTGGTAAAATTTTTGTTTTCATCGCGTTTGAGCCAATTAACTAAATGACCAGATTCGGTTGCAGGTTTTCTTTCTACCCAAGCATGATATACCTTTTGAACTTCCCTTTGCTGAAAAATTTCGTTCATACGCACCAATGCTTTAGACGTTTTGGCAAAAATAACAATGCCTTCTACGGGCATATCTAGGCGATGAATTACGCCTAAATACACGGCACCAGGTTTATTGTATTTCTCTTTTATATAGTCTTTCACCTCCTCCTCCAAAGAGGCTGGCTTGTTTGGTTCAGGCTGAACCGTTTGCCCACTTCTCTTAAAGGCCGCGATGAGGTGATTATCTTCCCAAATAATATGCGTCATAGGTTCAGCCCAAAGCCATTGAAAGGATTAATACTGCTCTTTTTCATTGGGAAAATCTACCGATTTAACATCAGCAATATATTGTTCAACGGCACCTTGAATTTGGTCGTATAAATTAAGATAACGCCTTAAAAATTTAGGAGAGAAATCTTTGTTTATTCCAAGCATATCATGGCTCACCAAAACTTGCCCGTCTACTTCGGCACCGGCTCCTATCCCAATTACTGGAATTTTAACCATTTGGGCTACTTGTTTGGCCAATTGAGAAGGAATTTTCTCGAGCACAATGGCAAAACAACCCGCCTCTTCCAACATTTTAGCATCATGTAAAAGCTTTTGAGCTTCGGCCTCTTCTTTGGCCCTTACTTCGTAGGTTCCAAACTTATAGATACTTTGTGGCGTTAGGCCTAAATGCCCCATTACAGGGATACCAGCCGTTAAAATTCTTTTCACAGATTCAGCTACTTCCTCGCCGCCCTCTAGTTTTACTGCATGCGCTTCGGCCTCCTTCATAATGCGTATGGCTGAGTTGAGAGCTTCCTTAGAATTTCCTTGGTACGAACCAAAAGGTAAATCTACCACCACCAAAGCCCTTGTTACAGCCCTTATAACGGCCGCTGCATGAGAAATCATCTCATCGAGGGTAATGGGCAAGGTTGTTTCATGTCCGTGCATTACATTAGAAGCAGAATCGCCCACCAATAAAACATCTATTTTAGCTGCATCAAAAATTTTAGCCATACTAAAATCGTAGGCCGTAAGCATGGAAATTTTTTCACCACGCATTTTCATTTCTATTAAGGTGTGGGTAGTTACCTTTTTAATTTCTTTGTGAACGCTCATATAAAAAAAATGAGTTTCAAAGGTAGAGATAAAACCCAAATTCAAATTAGATTGACTACTTATTTTTGAACACCAATAAAATTATGCTTAATTTGCGCACAATGAAAAGTAGAATATTTCTGTTACTTAGTCTTTTTTCTGGCCTAATAGCCTGTAAAAACGATATAGATATTAACGCACCCTACAAAGATATTCCGATTGTTTATGGTTTTTTAGACCAAAATGAAGCCACCCAATTTATCAGAATAGAAAAATTATATCAGAATTCTGGAAACCAAAGTACCGCCGAAGGAGCTCAAATTGCCGATTCTATGTATTTTGATTCTTTGGTAGTGAAGGTAATAAATATTGTAAGTAAAGATACTTTTTTGTGTACACGTGTAGATACGATACCTAAAGATTCTGGTTTTTTCTCCAATGCAAGGAATACGCTATATGCCTGCAAAATACCAAAGAATAACAATGCTAATGAAATTTACGAATTGAGTATTTATTATCCTAAAAATAATATTTATTTTACAGCGAGCACGCCCCTTGTAAAAGATGCTATTATTTATCCTAGAACTACCGTTTTTAGAACAGACATTTCCAATCATATTTTTCAATTTAGGTTCAGAACAGGCAGAAATTCTGCCTTATACAACCTAAATATTAAATATGTTTATAAAGAAATGAATGCGGCAGATACCAATATTTTTGAGTTTAAAACCATTGACTATGATTTAGCCAAAAATAAAGACTTTTCGCCAGATAGAGATGTTACAGAAAATATAATAACCAGAAACTATATCAATTATTTAAAGGCAAGAATTCCGGCTGATCCTAACAAAATAAGAAGGTCGATTCACCTCGAGTTTATTACGTATGGGGGCGCTCCAGAATTTAGAACCATGTTAGATTTGAATAAACCAAATTTAAGTATTGTACAAAAAAATCCGCAATACTCTAATATTTCAAATGGAGGTTTAGGTATATTCTCGAGCCGAAATTACACTGCGAGGATTCAGCCATTCGACATTTCAACGGTTATCCTACTTTCCCAAGAACTCCCGAACTACACTTATTAATTGTCAGGAAAACTGCCAATGGGGCAGCACTCAATCTCATTAAATTTCAAAAATCTGCCACTTTATGGGCAAAACTGTCAGATTTTTGAATTGGCATTTTCATTGCTAATCTGAGGCAAATAAACCTTAGAAATTTAATTAATTATGAGCAAAATAATAGGAATCGATTTAGGAACAACCAACTCTTGCGTTTCTGTAATGGAAGGTAATGAGCCAGTGGTAATCGCCAACAGCGAAGGAAGAAGAACAACACCTTCTATTGTGGCATTTTTAAAAGATGGTGAACGTAAAATTGGAGACCCAGCGAAAAGACAAGCGGTAACTAATCCAATCAACACCATTTATTCTATCAAACGCTTCATGGGTCATACTTACTCAGAAATTAGCAGCGAAATTGGAAAAGTACCTTACAAAGTAGAAAAAGGCGACAACAACACTCCGCGCGTAAACATTGATGATAGAATGTATACTCCACAAGAAATCTCGGCTATGATTCTTCAAAAAATGAAGAAAACAGCAGAAGATTATTTGGGAACAGAAGTAAAAGAAGCGGTAATTACCGTACCAGCCTATTTTAACGATGCCCAACGTCAGGCCACCAAAGAAGCAGGTGAAATTGCTGGATTAAACGTACGCAGAATTATTAACGAACCCACTGCCGCTGCCCTCGCTTATGGCGTAGACAAAAAAGGCAAAGACATGAAAATTGTGGTATTTGATTGCGGTGGCGGTACCCATGATGTGTCTATTTTAGAATTAGGAGATGGCGTATTTGAAGTAAAATCTACCGATGGTGATACCCATTTAGGTGGAGATGATTTTGACAATGCCATTATTGCTTGGATGGCTGATGAGTTTAAAAACGAAGAAGGCATTGATTTACGTCTTGATCCAATGGCATTGCAGCGCTTAAAAGAAGCAGCAGAAAAAGCAAAAATTGAGTTATCGAGTTCGGCTCAAACCGAAATAAACTTACCTTATGTTACGGCCACTGCTAGCGGACCAAAACACTTGGTTAAAACCTTAACCCGTGCAAAATTTGAGCAATTGGTTGATAGCTTAATTAAACGCACCATTGAACCTTGCAGAAGTGCCTTAAAAAATGCAGGTTTATCTACCAGTGATATCGACGAAGTAATTTTAGTAGGTGGTTCAACCCGCATACCAGCCATACAAGCCGCAGTAGAAGCTTTCTTTGGAAAAGCACCTTCTAAAGGAGTAAACCCAGATGAGGTAGTTGCCATTGGAGCGGCTATTCAAGGAGGTGTTTTAACCGGAGAAGTAAAAGACGTATTGTTATTAGACGTTACTCCACTAAGCTTAGGTATTGAAACCATGGGCGGTGTAATGACTAAATTAATTGAATCTAACACCACCATTCCAAGCAAGCGCAGCGAGGTTTTCTCAACCGCTTCAGACAATCAGCCTTCGGTAGAAATACACGTATTGCAAGGTGAGCGCCCTATGGCTAACCAAAACCGTTCTATTGGTAGATTCCATTTAAGTGATATTCCACCCGCACCACGCGGAGTGCCTCAAATTGAAGTAACTTTTGATATTGATGCCAACGGAATTTTACATGTAAGTGCTAAAGATAAAGGCACAGGTAAAGAACAAAAAATTAGAATTGAGGCAAGTTCTGGTTTAAGTGATGCAGAAATTGAAAGAATGAAACGCGAAGCGGAAGCCAACGCTGATTCTGACAAACGCGCTAAAGAAGAAGTAGAAAAAGTAAACCAAGCAGATAGCTTAATTTTCCAAACAGAAAAGCAAGTAAAAGAGTATGGAGATAAAATTCCAGCCGAAAAGAAAGCTAAAATCGAAAGTGCTTTGGAAGAATTGAAAAAAGCACATGCCGAAAAGAACATTCCTGCTATTGATGCTGCCATGGAAACCTTAAACGCAGCTTGGCAAGAAGCCAGTCAGGATATCTACGCAGCCCAGCAAGCACAAGGTGGCGCACCAGAAGGAGCACCAAGCAACGAACCTAATGCAGAAGGTGCAAACAATGTACAAGACGTAGAATTTGAAGAAGTAAAATAATTTTAATCTTAATTTCTAAAACAGCCAATACATCATTTTGTATTGGCTGTTTTGGTTTAATCATTGTATGTTCGTAAACATGAAAAAAATAGTTTTTGTTATCTATTTCCTATTAGGTTCAGCCAGCCTTTTTGCGCAGGATAATAGCTTAGCGCATGCCGCTATGAAGATGGACCAATTTGTTAAAATTCCGGCTATAAACAGTAAGGCACCCAAAACCTCATTTATGCTGATGAGAGAGCCTGTTTTAGCTACAGATTTTCAAGAATTTTTAACGTATTTATATGGGCAAAACAGAATTATTGATGCCAATATTTGCATGCCCGCTGTGGCCAAAGATTTACCATTTAATACCAAATATATTATCTTAAGCAACCCTGCTCCCATAGAATTGTATGCTGCTTATTTATCCGAGAGAATGTCGACCAAAACCAAAAAAGTTACCTATAAATTGGTCACAGAAAAGCAATGGAAACAAGCAAAAGGTATGGACAACAATTACGAAGTTCCGAAAAAGAATCCGTATGGGTTAATTTTCCAACAAGGGGTATTTGAATGGAAGAAAATGAGCAATGGAAAGACCGAAACCTTTGCAGATATTAACGGGTATCAAAGGTCTAGCTTTAGATTGGTATACACAGAAAAAACGATACAAACAGGAAAGAAAAAATGATAAAACACATAGTATTTTGGAAACTGCATGAGCAAGCCAATGGCATGAGCAAAGCAGAGAATGCGGCAGCTATCAAAGAAAAATTAGAAGCCTTAGAAGGAAAAATTGAAGGCTTACTAAAAATAGAAGTGGGCATTGATTTTTTGGCTTCGGCAGAATCTGCAGATGTTGTTTTATACAGCGAATTTGAAAGCAAAGAAGCACTCAATTACTACCAACAGCATCCGCTGCACAAAGCTGTTATGCCATTTATTGCCGAGGCCAGAAGTGAAAGAAGGGTGGTAGATTACGAACTATAAACAGCTTTACCCTTGTTTAAGCGTATTCAATTTTTTTGGCTAATATTAATAGTCATGTTAAGCACCAATCAAGTGCTTGCGCAAAACTACACTGGCCTTGGCTCTTGGAATATTATTAACTTAAAATATAAGGCCACACCTAAATGGAGTTATTTTGCCGAAGCCCAATTGCGCTCTTTAAAATTTTACGACCATTTTCATTATTACGAATACAAAGGTGGTGTAAATTATCATGCTTACTCCAATGCCATTTTTAGTTTGGGTGCTGGCAGCTACCAAACATACAGAGAGGGAGGTAATTTTGAAACACCCAAAAACAACGATGAAATTCGGCTATGGCCCATGGTAACCTTAAGCCAGCGTGTAGGCAGAATAAACATAGAGCAACGCTACCGAGCAGAAATGCGTTTTACAAGCAATGGCTACCGCAACCGCTTTAGGTACCGATTAGAATTAGCAAAACCATTTGGTAAAGAAGAGAATGGGTTCAGGCCATTTAGAATAAGTTTTAGCAATGAACTCTTTTTTACCAATAATGAGCCCTATTTTGAGCGAAACAGAATGTTGCTTGCTTTAGCCTATAAGCCCAACAAAAGCAGCACCCTCCACGTAGGATATTTGCATCAATTTGATTACAAAATAAACGATGAAACTGGAGCAGATTTCTTGCAAATTGGCTATGCTACAGAACTTTTTGGAAAGTAATACCGCTTGTTTGAGCCTTTAATTCCTTAATTTTTGTTTTAAGAATACTTGTAAATCTTTGTTTGAACCAAACAAAACCAATACATCATTTTCGGCAAGCACTTCATTGGCACTTGCTACACCATGAATTTGCTTATCTATTTTACTTTTACCAAAAATACTCTTTACCAGTACATCTTTAATAATTGTTAAAACAAGTAAGTTGTAGTTGCTTCTGAATCCTACCTCACTCAAAGTTTTTACAATATAATCGGTAGGCACTTTAGCTTCAATGATGCTGTAGTCTTGGTTCAGCTCAAAAGAATCTACCACATTGCTGAGGCATAATTTTTTGGCCCACCGCTCGGCAGTTTCCTCCTCTGGGTGTACAATTTCATCTACCCCAATGGCTTGTAAAACCTTCTCGTGAATGGGATTAATGGCTCTACTAATAAGTCGTTTTACCTCTAAATTTTTAAGTATGGCCGTTGTCATAATGTTGGCACCCTGGTCTTCGCCAATAGCTACAATCACAATATCGGTATCTTTTAAAGGTAGGCCAGAAACGGTAAACTCATCGGTTGCGTTCATGCAAATGGTATGTGAAATTTTCTCTTTATAAGCCTCCACTTTGGTCATGCTGTTATCAATACCAATTACCTCATTGCCTTGCTGGGTAAGTTTTTGTGCCAAGGATGCACCAAAATTACCTAATCCAAAAATTATGTATTTCATACTTATTCTTTAATTCATATTTATTTCTTCGCGGGGGTAGGCATAACTTTTATGCTTTACCTTTTTAATAACGGCAATTACCAAAGAGAGCATACTTACCCTGCCAACGAACATAACCAAAATGAGTACAAATTTACTGGCATTGCTTAAGCTAGCCGTAATACCCAGGCTTAAGCCAACGGTACTGTATGCCGAGATGCTTTCAAAAACGATGTCGATTAAGCGCACTTGTGGGTCGAATGCGGCAATAAGCAATACGGCAAAACCAATAACAATTAAAGACAAGCTAATAATAGCAAAGGCTCGGCGAACAGATATATCTGCAATTTCTCGTCGGTATATTTCTATCCTAGACTTGCCTTTTCCCAAACTTAAAATATTGAGGGTTGCAATGGCAAAAGTGCTCGTTTTTATTCCACCTCCTGTAGATTGTGGAGAGGCGCCTATCCACATTAATAGCAGTACCATCAGAATAGTGGGCAAACTCATGGCGGCATTATCAATGGTATTAAAACCCGCGGTTCTGGGTGTTGTTGCTCCAAATAAAGCGGTAATAATTTTCCCGAATTCCGAATGTTCGGCTAGGGTATTATTGTATTCTAATAAATAAAAAAGCACAAAAGCAATAAGCGAAATAGCCCCAGTTGTGATAAGCGTTATTCTACTGTTTATGTTTAGCACCCAAGGACGAAAGGTCTTTTTTTGAATATGAATCGAAAAGATATTTGACAATTTATACCGCAAGTAACTTAAGAGATTTACCACAATAGGAAAGCCTAAACCTCCAAGTACAAAAGTTAGGATAAGAATAAACTGCAAGAAATAATTAAAACGAAAAGCATTGTCGTAAATACCTGCGCTTAATGTTGAGAAACCTGCATTACAAAAAGCAGAAACGGAATGAAAAATTGCAAAGAACATTCGTTCGTTTTGCGAGGTAAAATGAGCAGCATCTAAACTTACATAAATCAATCCAGATGCAAATAGCTCAATGCCAACTGTGATTAAAATAATATATTTAAAGGTAGAAAACACCTCCCCTAGCTTTTTAGAACTGCTAATATCACCCAAAGCCAATTGGTTTTCGTAACTGGTGCCACCTTTAAAGAAATAGCTAAAATAACTGGCAAAAGTTAATATACCTAAACCACCTGTTTGAATTAAAATCAAGATAATGGTTTGACCCAATTGCGTAAAATGCGTTGCAGTGTCTACTACAATTAATCCCGTAACACACACTGCACTGGTAGAAGTAAACAAAGCATCCATAAAAGATAATCCACTGTAGGTAGCTTTGGGTAACATCAATAAAAAAGAACCCAGTAAAATAATGGCTAAAAAGCTAAGAATAAAGACCTGTGCCGGATTAAAAACTGTTCTTTTAAGATCAATTTTAAGTTCTGCAAACTCTCTAAACAAGGACAACAAAACGGCTAATTTAAGCCAAACAGCATATTGAGATACGAGCTGAATTTCTTGCTGTTCGAATCCAATAAATTTGCCATAAAATAAAAACAAACTAAGCAATACCGTTGAGGCATCAAATACAATAACTTTCCACTTAAGCCATAAGAATCTGGTGATGTCTCTTATCAAAGTAGACAACACGCCAAATCCTAAAACAAAGTAGTAGTATTGGTTTAAAAAAGTTTGTAACGCATTTGACTGTTCAAAGCCAAAATCAAATACAAGGGCAATTAAACCTGAGAAGCAAATCCAAAAAACGAAAGTATAAAAAGTTCTAATTTGAAGAGGAAACTGCATTTCTTTGATTCCCTTATGCACCAAACTGCTTCAAGTGATGGTCGAGGTGTTTATAGAACATATTGTTCCATTCTTTTGAGCTAAGTATACCAAAAGAAAGGGATTCTTTTCCTTCAAAAAACGACTCACCCAAGGCAACTGTTTTAGAAATATAGGCAATTAACCTTGCTTTTTCATTTTCAAAATCGCGGGCATCAGCAATAATAAAAGCTGGTGCCGTTTGCGAGTTGTGCTTATAAGGAACCTCGTTAACAATAGCCGATTTTACAAAGGTTTTTAAAATGAACCTAATTAAAAAACTCGGTTTAGGATGTTTATTCTCCAAAGCCATTTCATAGGTAACATTGCAATGAGCAAGCATTTGAGCCACATTCATCTTTCCCCAATTTGCTTGAGTACTCGGACTTAATTTATGCAACCTATCAATGATAGATTCTGCTACCTCTTGGGTAAATATATTGGGTAAACTCATTCCTTATTATTTTGAGGCGCAAGCTACAATTATTCTATTATTCTATCACAATTTTTTGCATGGCAATCTTATCCTGTAGCTCCACCTGTAATAAGTAAACGCCGGTCTTTATAACCTGCAAGTCTATTTCATCTGAGCTCTTATGCATAGATTGATAAACCAGTTTTCCTTGAATGGTAAACAAACTTACTTGTGCTACACCTACCCCACTATATTCCAGCGTAATTTTTCCATTGCTTGGGTTTGGGTATACCTCCAAACCAATTTCATTGCTTAAGCTAGACAATCCCGTAGCATTTATCTGAACTGTTTTTTCTACCACGTTCTCGCAGCCAAAACTAGAAACACCTTTCATTTTTATATTGTTATTTCCAGCATTTTTAAAGGTATAATTAAACACCCGTGGATTACTTGGAAAAGAATCGCCTTCCATATACCATGTTCTGTTGGAGGTAAAGGTGGATGTATCATTTAACTGCACATTTAAATTAAAAGTACTCACCGTAAATCCAACTGTAGGCAGTGGCTTAACCAACATGGTAAACGGCTCTGTTGGATGATTACAATTACCCAAGGTATCTGTTAAAACGGCATAAATATTTGCCCCATCTTTAAATTCTGGAAACACCGCTTTAGGTCCCACCAAAAATCCATTGGCTTTGGTATTGCTGCCTATTAAAATACTATCTTGGTAATATGTTGCCGCTAAAACAGATGGATTTACCCCAGCAGTTAATCTGAAGCTTACTGAGTCGCCATGACAAAACGCACCTTTTTCTTTTACCACAGTTACCAATGGTTTCGATTGGAACACGATATCTACCAAGGTATCTTTAGCTGGACAAAATGGATTGGCACTATCCCTTACACTCACCTGAAAACTTATCTTTGAACCTGTACTTAGGCTGTATTGATAATTTACAGAATCAAGCTTCGAATTCATATTTATAAATATAGGCGGAACATTGGTTTTAAACACATAATAAGGATCTGTTAATCCGGGGGCTTTTACTTTTAGCGTTATCATCGGATAACTGCCACCTGCCCTATTTTCACAAACATATTTAGGAGCTAATATCTCCAAAGCAATCGGTGCACAACTGGCAGCAGCGCAAGTTCTTTCAGAAACCATGCTATACAAACACGCGCCACCAACCACACTTCTAGCCATTAAAAACACAGAGGTATTTGGGTTCAAGCCAGAGATAAAATGCACATTTCCTTGGTTTGGGTTCAGCCAAGTTTTGCCCGAATCTGCGCTTATTTCTGTATTTGCCCCCAATACGTTAAAGCTAATAGAATTGCTGGTAAATGGTCCGCAGCTAAGAACCGGTGCAGCAGGTTTAAGCTGAACCGAAAGCAATTTTTCGGCCACCTCACTGGCACAAACCCCCGAATACGCTTTTACACCTAAAATGGTATTGGCAGTAAACCCTTTAAGCCATATTTGGTTTTGGGCAATAGAATCTATGGGCTGCCCGTTGCGGTAAAAAACATAAGAATCTAAGCCGCTACTAGCCGTTAACAAAACGCTATCGCTTGAGCAAAGAGAATCGCTAGACAGCGTTAAGCTTACTTGTGGCTTAGAACCACCCGAGATTACAGCAAATGGCGCGCTGGTAACCGAGCAATTGCCGGGGTTTGTTACTTTAACGGTATAGTTTCCGGCCGAACCCACTTTGATGCTTTGGGAAGTTAAATTACCCGGTTGCCATAAATAGGTAAAACCGGTGCCGCTATTGGCAGTAAGGGTAATAGAATCGTTGCCACAAAGTATGTTTTTTCCACTTATTGAAGCTGTTGGTTTAGCCACCACCTGAATGGTAATTTGTGCATTGGCGGATGTTCCAGAGCTGTTACTTGCCCTAAACCTAACCGTTCTAAACCCAACTGAGTTCATTACAATTTTAGGATTTTGTTGGGCAGAGGCATTGGGCGAATTACCTAAAAAATCCCAAGCAAAAGAAGTTGGGTTATTGGTGGCAGTGCCTGTGAACTGAACGGTATCGCCTACGCAAAAAACAGCAGAATTGGCTGGAGAAGTAATGGTTGCCACTGGCAAATTACCGGGAGCTACATTAAATGATTTTAAATAAACCATATCTCCCACCGTATTGTTATTACTATTGGTTGCGTTAAGGGCGGCATAAAAAGTAACATTTCCTACGGCAGGATTTGGAGCCGTCCAATTAAAAGTCCATTGATTTTGGGATGTTCCAGCACTGGTATGACCAATATAACTTCTGCCTGAACCAATTTGCGATTGATTACCCGTGCCTGCTGTAAAAGAACCAGCCATGGCATTGGTTGCACTTAAGGCAGTTACTTGAAATCCGTTTTTAGTAGTGGCAGCAGATTGTGCACTAAAGGTAAGCGTGTAAGTTGCACCCGGTGCATATCCACCAGCTGGCAATCCACTAAGTGTGATAGAGGCATGTGCCGTACCACTATTAATAGCAGTTCCACTATGGCAACCTGTACAATTTCCATCGCTGGGCGCACCCGTATTACCACTTGGGGCAGAAGATTGGTTGGTAAATGTTACGGTACTTATGGCCAATAAGGCAAGTAAAAAGAAGAATCTAAGGGCCTTTTGTAGAGATAATTGCTTCATGTAATTTTAATTATTATACAATTATAGCACAAAGTTAGGAAAACAAAAAAGCCTGCTATTTTTCAACAACAGGCTTTTTAGGTATAAGTTTAAATTTAATTAACAACCCAAGTTTCTTTTCCGGCAATTAATTTATCTAAATCGCCAGGGCCCATTTTCTCTTTGGCATAGGCAATTTGTGCGTTAAACAACTCATCAAAAGTGGCTTTTTTGCTATTAACATAAAACACACCAAACGGACGTGGGAAGTGATTTTCATCTGCGGGGTCATCATAAAACCTCGATAAAATAGTAGCTTTTACCAAATCAGTTTCATCGTGCACCCACAAATCACTTACGGCGCTATCGTTTAAATCTACAATAATTGGTTTGAACCCATCTAGCTTAATACCTTTATCGGCATTTTCACCAAACACCAAAGGCTTGCCATGTTCCATCATTAATGTTTGCTCTTTCTTGCTCGATTTTTCTGTAAAAACCTCAAAAGCACCATCATTAAACACATTGCAATTTTGGTATATTTCTACCAAAGAAGTTCCTTTATGGTCGTATGCTCTGCGTATCATAGCTTGTTGATGTTTAGGGTCTCTATCCATCGTTCTGGCTACAAAAGTTGCATCGGCGCCTAGGCTCAGGGCAATGGGATTAAAAGGATAATCTATAGAACCCATTGGCGTAGATTTGGTAACCTTGCCTTGCTCAGAAGTTGGTGAGTATTGACCTTTGGTTAAGCCATAAATTTGGTTGTTGAATACCAATAAATTTACATCTGGATTTCGGCGCAATAAGTGAATAAAGTGGTTACCCCCAATACTCATAGAATCGCCATCGCCCGAGATTATCCAAACAGATAATTCAGGCCTTGTTGCCTTTAAACCCGTGGCAATAGCCGTAGCCCTGCCATGTATAGAATGCATACCAAAGGTATCCATATAATAAGGAAAGCGCGAAGAACATCCAATTCCAGATATAAACACAAACTCTTCTTTTGGTCGACCCAAATCTGGCAATACGGTTTGTACTTGTTTTAAGATAGAATAGTCTCCACATCCAGGACACCATCTTACTTCTTGGTCGGAAGCAAAATCTTTTGGCGTTAATTTTTCGGTTGTAGCTGTCATGTCTTTTAATCTAATATTTGTTTAATTTTAGAAACCACTTCATGGCTCATGAAAGGTTGTCCTTGGATTTTATTGTAAGGAATGGCATCCACAAAATATTTATCGCGGATAATTTTTACGAGTTGTCCATTGTTTAATTCTGGCACCACCACGGTTTTAAAGCGTTTCAACAAATCGCCTAAATTTTTCGGGAATGGATTGATGTACCTTACATGGGCATGCGAAACTTTGTAACCTTCTTCAATTAGCAAAGAGGTGGCTGTTTTCAATGCGCCGTAAGTTCCACCCCATCCTAAGATGAGCAAATCGCCGCTTTCTTCACCGGTATCTATGGTTTGATCCGAAATAAAATCGGCCACTTTATCTACTTTTTCTTGGCGCAGGTGCGTCATTAATTCGTGGTTGGCAGCATCGTAACTGATATTTCCGGTGATGTTTTGCTTTTCAATACCACCAATGCGGTGTTCCAAGCCTTTTGTTCCTGGAATGGCCCATGGTCTGCTCAATTTTTCGTCGCGGAAATAGGGCATAAACGGCTCATCACCTGCGGCACGTTCTTTGGCAAAACTCACCGATATTTCTGGCAAGCTTGCTGTATTTGGATATTTCCAAGGCTCTGCACCATTGGCAATATAACCATCGCTTAAAAAGAATACCGGAATCATGTGTTCTAAAGCAATTTTACAAGCTTCAAACGCCAAGGTAAAACAATCGGATGGAGATTGAGCGGCAAGCACAACTACCGGACATTCGCCATTTCTACCAAACATGGCCTGCATTAAATCTGCTTGCTCAGTTTTGGTAGGCATACCCGTAGATGGTCCGGCACGTTGAACATTAACAATTACCAAAGGTAGTTCTAACATGGTTGCTAAACCAATTGCTTCCCCTTTAAGGGCAATCCCTGGTCCAGATGAGCCGGTGATGGCTAAATGTCCGCCAAAGGCGGCACCAATAGCTGCACAAATACCTGCAATTTCGTCTTCTGCCTGGTAGGTTTTAATGCCGTAGTTTTTGTACTTAGATAAATCGTGTAAAATATCTGAAGCCGGTGTAATTGGGTAAGTACCATAAAATAAAGGTAAACCAGATTTAACCGAAGCAGCAATTAAGCCAAAAGCAGCCGCTTGGTTTCCCATAATCCCGCGGTAAATACCTGGCTCCATTTTAGCGGCAGCTACGGTATAGCGGTTGGCAAACATTTCGGTGGTTTCGCCATAATTCCAACCCGCATTTAACACCTTTAAGTTGGCGTTCATTACCGCTTCGTTCTTATTAAACTTAGCCTTAATAAAGTTCAAGGTGTTTTCCATTGGGCGGTGGTACATCCAATACACTA
>JAUYMZ010000353.1 GCA_030699355.1 Bacteroidota bacterium
TCGTTGCCATTAAAGTTTGCATTTGGAGTATAGGTATAAGTTCCGTCTGCATTTACTACTACTGATCCGTTAGTTGGACCAGTTACCAATGTCCAAACGTTACCTCCATCTCCACTCAATATATCATTGCTTGCTACTGTACCATTCACTGGAGCATCTTCATCTGTGGTTACTGCATCCCAAATAGCCAATGGTAAAAAATTAACATTTGGAGTTACTGTGCTAGTATTGTTTCCAGATACAGGGTCAGCTTGTGAGCCAGATATTGTTGCCGTATTTGCATAACTTCCAGTTGTATTTACTGTGACTACAACGGATAATGTTGCACTACCGCCATTTACTAAATCACCAATAGTCCAGTTTGGTGCCGACCAAGTTCCTATGCTTGGGGTAACACTAACCAATGTATAACCTGCTGGAATTGCATCTGCTACCGTTACTCCAGTTGCATTGCTTGGGCCATTATTACTGGCTGTTATCGTAAAGGTTACATCTGTGCCAACGTTTGGTGTAGGATTATTTACAGTTTTTACTACAGCTAAATCTGCTACAGGAACCGGAACTGGTGTTATAGTGCTTGTATTATTTCCTGTGTTAGGATCTGTTTCATTTCCTGTAATCGTTGCTGTATTGGCATAGCTTCCACTAGCATTTACTGTAACTACAACGGATAATGTTGCACTACCGCCATTTGCTAAATCACCAATAGTCCAGTTTGGTGCCAACCAAGTTCCTATGCTTGGGGTAACACTAACCAATGTATAACCTGCTGGAATTGCTTCTGCTAAAGAAACACCCGTTGCATTGTTTGGTCCATTATTACTGGCTGTTATTGTAAAAGTTATATTTGAACCAACATTTGGAGTAGCATTATTTACTGTTTTATTAACAACCAAATCAGCTTGTGGTAAATCTTGCACTAATAAATAGATAGTACCAGATGCACAGAGTGGTTGTGGATTTACAATTGTTTGATCACAAATAGCATATACATAACTATCTGGTCCCACATAATTTGAAGCTGGAGTGTATAAAAAGGTTCCATTTGCATAAAATTGAATGGTTCCGCCATTTACAGTAGCAACCGGAGCCCCAATAGGAGTAGCAGGTCCACCAGAGTTAATTACAGTGCTATTAAAAGTAATAGGATTACCATTTGGATCAGAATCATTTTGAATAAAATTACCTGTTACAGGTATATTACTAGTGGTTAAAGCAAAATCATCTCCAGCAAAAGGAGGATCATTGGCTGGACCATTAATATTTGGAACAACATCTATATGAAGTGTGGCTTTTGCACATTTAACAGGGCTACCATTGTCACAAATTTCGTAAACAATATCAATACTGCCATGAAAATCAACCGCAGGAGTAAAAGTATAGGTACCATTAGCGTTTAAGGTTAAAGAACCAGCTGCGCTAACTTGAACCCCTGTAGTTGTTTTTCCGCCAATAATGGTTGGAGTTCCTAAAACACCGGTTGCATCCTGAATTCCATCTCCATTAGAATCGTAGTTAAAACCGTTCAACAAAGTAGCATCTCCTTGCGGGTCAACATCATTAAATTTCACATTACCTGAAACCGGATCTCCGTAACTTATATTCTCGTCATTATTTGCAATGGTGCTATTTCCAGCACTCAATGCAGGAACCACATTAATTCTTAAAAATGCTGTATCAAATGCCTCAGGTGATCCATCATCCGTTATGCTATAAGGCACGTTAATAAATCCAACAAAGTTTAATGCCGGAGTATAGGTATAGGTGCCATTTGCATTGATAAGAATACTACCAGCATTAGCAACTATAGTTCCATTTACATCAACTCCACTTACATTAATGGTTCCGGTTTGAACCAAATTTAACCCATCAATAAATCCTAAAAAATCAATATTATCACCTTCTAAATCAAAATCATTGGTTAATAAATTACCACTAACAGCAGTGTTTATGTTGGTAGAATTCTCATCATTCTCGGCAAATACAGTGTTTGGAGGTGCTATGTATATAACCGTTCCATTAGCTAAATCGCATAAACCGGTTGCAGGCATACAGGTAATTGGATCATTAATAACATCACATATTTGATAAGCAAATGTATCATAACCAAAGAAGCCAGGGTTTGGTGTAAATTCAACTAATCCATTCCCTAAAACAACCGCAGTTCCATGCACTGGTAACATAGTAAGGGTTGGCCCTGTTAAACTATTTCCTTCTGGATCCGTATCATTATCTAAAACACTGAGATATAATTTTGAATCCATAATTCCTTCCTCCGCATCATCCACTGCAATAGGAGCAGTATTAATTGGAGCTACTACGTTAATGGTAACAGTAGCTGGCGAAGAAGTTAAAGGAGGTAAACCATCATCAGTAACAGTATAAGTAAACGTAACAGTGCCCAAAAACCCGGTTACTGGATCAAATGTTACGGTGCCATCATTATTATTTACTAAAGAACCAGCCATTGGATTACTTAAAGCACTCAAATTAGTTACTTGCAAAACTCCATTTTCAGGATCAGTATCATTTGATATTAAATTTATTACCACAGGATTACATGGCAATATGGTTGCGTTATCAGCAACTGCAGTTGGCGTTTGATTATTTACATATATAAAAACAATTGCAGTATCACATAGAGGTGCATCATTACAACCTCCTGCAGCAGTTTCACAAATCTGATAAATCAACGAATCTTTGCCTGTGTAACCAGGATTTGGCGTATAAGTAATCGTATTTAAGGAAACAATAGCATAACCATTTTTAGGATCACTCGTAATGGTTGGAGCTCCACTAGCCGGACCATCCGTATCATCATCGTTTGCCTTAACTGTAATATTTTGTGTTCCACCAGAATTCATAGAAACCACATCTACATTCGCTATAGGAGCTGTATTGGTAACTGTAATTTCTATAATTCCTGTATCACATAAGCCATTATTATTGCAAATTCTATAACGAATCTGCTCAACTCCATTAAAATTTGTATTTGGGGTATATAAAATATTATTTCCACTAACAGAAGCCATACCATTCACTGGGTTCAAAACAATGGTAGGTGCACCAAATGTATTTGTTGGATCAACATTAAAATCATTGCTTAAGACAGAAACTGAAACTTGTTGACCAGCAGGTGTAGTAGCAATATCTTTTCCGGCGAGAGGTGCCCTATTTGGAGTTATTCTACACGGAAGTTGAGTTAGATAGTTGATGGTTAATAATGGCCTATTTCCTGCAGTGCCATTTTCTACAGAACCAAAAGTTAAATTCTTACCTTCATTTTCAGCTGTTCTTAAAATTAATCCATAATTAGGGATACTAGAATTTACCCAATTCTGAACCAAGCTAGAAATACTCAAGGTAATATTACCTGTTTGATCATTTAAGGCTTTTACACTTCCTTGAACCGATGTATTAAATGTTCCACCCACATTTGTCCATGCTAGGTTTGCAGAATTATCGCGTTCATTCCAACTAGCATCATTATTTACACTATCCCAAGGCTGTGTAACATAATAAGCACTTACTGTTGATTTATTTCTAACTTTAGCGGTATGAGTTAACCTGAGTGTAGCAGAAGTAATTACTGAAGTTGTTAATGGAGCTGTTCCGCTTAAAGGGGTACCGAAAATTTGAAACATTAACAAACCACGTGTAATTGAATTGTCCTTTTGTCCAACTAAAAATGTATTGCCTGTCATTAAGGAAGCGTTGGCATTATTTTTAGCCAAATATCCATCACTATAAGGATTGTACGTAGCGGTTCCCGTTACTGAGCCCAAAGGCTTATATTGCCCAACAGGACAATCATCTTCTATTATACTAATATTTATTGTTGCTATGGTGGTGTAGCCCTCAGCGTTAGAAACCTCATAGGTAAAAAGGTCTGATCCAGCTACATCTTTCTTTGGCGCGTAAGTAATTGTTCCGTCGGCATTAATACTAACATAGCCATTTGCAGGCTGGCTTACAATCCTTTTTATTTTAATGGCAGAGCCTAACGGATCTTCTACATCATCTAAAACATTTATCACTAAAAAAGAATCTTCTATAATTGTATAGGAAGCACTATTTGCAACTGGTGCGCGAGAAACACAACCTTTTACATTAAACTCTATTGCATCAATGTTTAAAGCATTTGACGAAATTTGTCTAATTGTTACATAACTTATTGGCCCGAAGGTATTATTTACGAATGAGGTTCCAAGTGTTGTACCCGTTCTATTAAAATCACCCAACAGCGTGTATGGACCAGCTTCTGTGGCAGAAACTCTAACTCTTATAGTTGCAGTACCAGCTACATTACTTGCCCATATAATGTTTAAAGAATCATTTGATAATAGGGTGTTATCTAATTGAATTGTTATAGAATCTGTTGTAGCATTAAAAGCGGCCAAAGTACCATCTGCCTCCCCAACGGCATTGTCTTGCGAACCAATACTATTTGTACCAGCCACAATAACAGTTTCTCCTGTTCCACTATATGCATATCCATAAAATTGCGCGCTATTACAACCATAAATATCAATAAGACCTACATTTACACTAACTGTTGCAGTGGCGCATAAATTTCCTGGATCACAAACGGTATACGTAGCAGTGGCTAAACCAGAAAAACCATCATTGGGTTCAAAGGTTACGGTAGTTCCATTGTGTGTCCAAGTACCATTATTACCCGTAACACTTGTCACTGTAAGCGCATCTCCATTGATATCATTGTCATTAGCCAACACATTAACAGTTTCACTTAACCCCGCAGTTGCGCACTCTGCAGCAATATTTCCAACATCGTTATTAGCTACTGGTGCAGTAGGAGCAGGATAAACAATTACGCTAACACTAGCAAAATTAGATCTTCCGCATGCATCCGTTACGGTAACTGTAATTTTACAATTGGTAGGAGTTAGAACTACAGGCGGCGTAAAGCTTGGATTTGAAACTGTACTAGAAGAAAAACTTCCACCACAAGAGCTTGACCAAGAATAACTTAATGCTGCACCT
>JAUYMZ010000374.1 GCA_030699355.1 Bacteroidota bacterium
AGATACATTGAGTTTTGGCTCGCACCAAGTAAATAGTTTAAACTTGGCCATTTATTTACAGTATTTAATTACACCCAAATTGGCTGTGGAGTTTAATATAGATGCGCTTGGTTTTTCTTTTGGTTCAAACGAAACCGCCAAATACAATAGCAGTAAACGAAGCACTCAAGCAGCAGAGCAAACGGCCAAGCCAACTAGTTTAAATGCCTTGCTTGTGGGCGATAATGATATTGGAAGTTTAAGTTCTGAGATGTTAATCAGGTATAAATTAAATGATAAGTTTAGTGTAAAGGCAGGTGCAGCTTATATATTTACAGAATACACCACCGATAATTCATTGTATGTAGAAAATAATAGGTTCAGAAATAAATCTATGCAAGGCATGTTGGGAGTAAGTTACCGATTTAATTAGGGCCATACATGCGCAAATATTTAAGTGTTTTTTTATTCGGTTTGAGCCAATTTCTTTTGGTTCAGCCAAGGGCTTTTGGGCAACAAAAATTGGTAGCTGCCAAGGTTAATTTTACAATAGAGAATGCAGGATTAGAAGTAAATGGAAGCTTTACAGATATACGTGGCAATATGAACTTTTATCCAGAGAATTTAGCTGCTTCTTCTATGGAAGTTAGTGTACCCGTGGCTACTATAAAAACAGGTAATTCTATGCGCGATGGACACCTAAAGAAAAAGGAGTATTTTGATGCTGAAAAGTTTCCTGACATACTCATTAAATCGAAGTTTTTTGGCAAACAAGAAGGCCTTTTTAGAGGATATTACAGCTTAAGCATAAAAGGTGTAACAAAGGATATTACCGTTCCTTTTAGCTATGTGCAAAAGAACAATAGAATCTATTTATCTGGGAACTTTGAATTAAACAGGAGAGATTTTGGGGTGGGCACAAGAAGTATGATTCTTTCTGATAAAGTGAAAGTAAGTGTTGAACTTGAAGTAATGCCATGAGTTTAGAATCTTTAAAAACTGCCAACCTACAAATTCTTTCTCAATTAGAGGAGGTTTTAGAGCAATTGCATGCTCAAGATTTTTCAATGCCTTTAGACATTCTTTCGGGCAATACTATTGGTATGCATGTGCGGCACGTAGTAGAATTGTACCTAGAATTTTTTACGGGAATAGCTGAGGGTGAAATAAACTACGATAAAAGAAAACGTAACCTAACTTTACAAGAGGATTTAGATACAGCAATATGGGCGTTAAAGGATGTAAAAACTCAAGTTAAAGCTTTGCATAATGAAACTGCATTGTTGGTAAAATCGTGTTTTGTAGATTCAGAAATCATTCAACTCCCTTCGAGTTTAAGCAGAGAATTGGCTTACAATTTAGAACATAGCATACACCATATGGCTATCTTGCAAATTTGTTTTAAGCAATACTTTACAAAACTTATTTTGCCCGTTCATTTTGGTGTTGCTAATTCCACCATTCAATATCAAACAAAAAATGTGTACGCTGAGTTACCTGCCTCTTCCTAATAATGAATTTATTTTCACTTCTAATCGGGATGAAAAGGCGCATAGAATTTTGGCTATTGAGCCAAGTTTATACCTGCATGAGGGAAAGCAATTATTGTATCCAAAAGATCCGCAAGGAAATGGTTCTTGGATTGTGGCTTCTGAACATGATGGGATAGCTTGTTTATTAAATGGGGCTGCTTCGCCGCATGTTTCTGTTCCGCCATATAGATTAAGTAGGGGCATGGTGTCAATTCATTTTTTTAACTATCAGGTGGTAACAGATTTCATACTTGAATATAACTTTGATGGCATAGAACCATTTACTTTGGTTGCTGTAAAAGAAGATGCTGTGCACCAAATAAGATGGGATGGAAATATGATTAATCACCATATTCTAGACAAGAATATGCCGCATATTTGGTCGTCGGCTACTTTGTACTCTCCCTTAATTATTAAGAATAGGGCTGCTTTCTTTAAACAATATTTGCAGCAAGTAAACCCAAGTAATGCCCTAGATAAAATGCTTGGGTTTCATTATTTTGAAAATGCCAATGAAGCAGAAAACAATATTATTTTACGCGCTGCCAATGGCACAGAAACAGTAAGTATTAGTCAGCTAAAAGTAGATGCAAAAAGAGTAAAGTTCGATTATTTTGACTTGAAGCAATCTGTTTATTTTACCACGCAATTAGAAAGAAACATCCAAAGTTTAATGGAATGAAAAAACTTTCTTTTGAATTTTGGCCAACATGGCTTTTATACCTGCCAGTTGTCTTGGCTGGTCCGTATTGGTGGTTTAGGTATAAATCTTTTTCAGTTGCTGCATTGGCCAATCCTGGATTTTATTTAGGCGGAATAAAAAACGACAACAAATTTTCTATTCTTGAACCTATTCCAAGTAGGTTCAAACCAAAAACCATGGGTGTTGCTAAAAATGCTAAGCTTACAGATGTTTTGGCTGACATGGAATTACATCAAATATCCTTTCCATGTATCATAAAACCCCAATATGGTGAGCGCGGAAAAGGAGTAGAAAAACTGGATTCTCTCATCGATTTAAATGCCTATTTGCAGCAGAGTATTTTACCATTAATGATTCAGGAGTATATAGATTGGCCCGAAGAATTTGGGGTAATGTGGTACCAAATTCCAGGTAAAAGTTATGGCATAAGTTCTTTGGTAAGAAAATCGTTTTTAAGTATAGTGGGCGATGGTAAAAGTAGCTTTTAATCCCTACTTGAAAAGGAAGGCAGAGCTAGAGAAAGACAAGAATATTTGTTAGTTAAATACCAACGACAATTGGATAGTGTGCCCAAATTGGGAGAAAAAGTTGTACTTGAGCCAATCGGAAATCATTGCAGGGGAACCGTTTTTTTAGATGCTGCTAATTGTATTAGCGATGAATTGATAAAAGCTATACACAACATTGCAGCTTCCATTCCTGGTTTTTATTTGGGAAGGTTCGATGTAAAGGCGACAAGTTTGGAAGTTGTAGGCAATGCTATTTGAAACAGTCTATATAATTAATTTGGACATTAACAATTGTAGTTTTTCCTTTGATTATTAAATATTTCAACCAACTTTGTATTAAACATAATTAACCATGAAGCACCTACTACATTTAAACAATCTAAACTACAAGCTAATTGTGCTAAGCGTTCCATTACAATTTATCATCATCAAAGCTCTTTCTAGAATATTATCCAAGGCTTTAAATTTTTAATTCATGAAAAATCTTATCTCATTTAACATACTCCAAAAAGCGATTTTTATTAAGAAAATTACCAAAAAGTACACTTTTATTTTAATTGGTTTTTGCGCGCTTCTCACAGTTTTTCACTCCTGCAAGAAATGTCCTGATGAAGTAAAAGACATTTATGTTTATTTAACAGATTCTGATAAAGCAAGATTGCCATATACAGGTGACGAAACCCTTGTGTTTTACAGAGAGCCGCAAAACGACACACTAACTTTTTTTGGGCAGGGTATTCAACCCTATACCATTTATTTAACCAATAACCCCGGTGGGGATTGTGCAGAGGATAATTATGTAAAGGAGGGCCGAGCCTTCTTTTTCAGGAATGCTGTTGGTTTGGATGGAATAGTTTTAAAACAACAATTAGTAACTGATGACCTTACTGCAAGTTTTAGTGAAGTTGAAATACTATTTTCAAATTATAGGTATTTAGAAAGCACCTCCCAAATTGGTAGTCAAATTGCCAATGATTCTATAATTTTTAATTTGAAAACCTACAAAGACCTTACAAAGTTCGGAATTAAAAATTATAATAAAAATGTTCCAATTAATAATAGATGTTATATAAATAAGACAGATGGTATTGTAAGGATAGTAATGCCAGATGGAACAACTTTAACCTTAATCGAAAAAAAATAATATGAAACCAAAATTTCTACTTTTACAATTTGCTTTGTTTATACTTATTTCAATTAATATTGAGTATAACTTATGTGCTAAGCCCAATAAAATGAGCACAGAATTAAATGTTTTAAGCAATAAAAAACTAAATCCTATTAAGGGTTTTTTTGACCGGCTTATCGATTTGGCAAAACCAGTACATGGAAAATTTACTATCGATGGAAAATCGAATGGAGACGCGCCGCTGGCAATGTTTAATAAACAAAGCTATATTGGAATGCCATTAGAAATTGAAAGCATCATCAATTTAATTACTGACACTAACAGCAAAACAAAAAGCATTTACAGTAAATTATATCTTGATATAAAAATTCAAATAGTATTTCTTGCGAGGATATAGGTGTGTGTTTAAATGCTTCTAGAGCAAAAAATGCTGCATTTGTGTATTTATTGGGTGTTGATGAAAATGGCAATTCACTTGATGGCATTGACGATCCAGGAAGAGATTTTTTCAGGCAGCGAGCAATTGATTTTTTAAAGAACATAGACACCTATGATGGCAGAGTACCTATTTTAGATTGGGGTAGATTTAGTTATAACAAACAACAATATAGAAGTAAAGAAATTATAGAATATCTATCGGCATATGATTTACTTAGAACAGGCAGAGCGCATTTGGGGTTAACATTTTCCGATAATGACGAAGGTATTATTAGAAACAAACTTGTTGTGGCTACCCGTACTTTGTACCATAGGTCTAAAGATTTATTTAGCACATTGGAAACGTACTCTAATTACAGCTTGATGACTTGTGCTGCACTTGGAATGGCGGCTTGTATTTTACATGATAAAACAACCTATTTGTGGGAGGTTAATTCTAAACCTGAACGGTGGGCAAATGCTGCAAACGCCTATATTAATCAAACCATGTTTGGGGGGAGTAATAATGTAAACCCAATACCAATGAGCAGTGCAAACAATCATTCGGGTTATGCAGAAGGCCCACATTATTTTGCTTATGCCTTTGAAAATTTACTTCCATATTTCTAGGTTTACAATAATTTTTTACAAGGTAAGTTGGTTTCAGAAAAATATAAGGCAACAGTATTCAGCATAAATCAGGAAAACGTGTACAATTATTTTAAGGATGACAGGTACAAGAGAATTTATGAGTGGTACCGCGATATAACTCAACCAAATGGAGAACAACCTGCTTATGATGATACATGGATTGGAAGCCATAAAGATATGTTGGCATTAACAAGGGATTATAAACTAATGATGAATCCTTCATTAGTTAAGGATATAAAACTTGGTGTTTCTATGGATTTAAAAGCAGATTATCTGGCTACAAGAACCATTCCTACAATATATTCCGAAATGAAAGAGAAAGACATTTGTTACCCTGAGTCGGGGAATGCAATATTAAGAACTTCTCCCGGAGCTGAATTAAAAGACCAACATTATATCCACTTATTAGGTGAAAGACGGGAGTCATTGAATGGTGGAGTTCCGCATAGTTTATTCGGCTTTGCATGGGGTCATGAACATGGAGATGCCGGAAGTTTTATACTAACTGCCGGTGAAGATGTTTTAATGATGGATCCGTCATACTATGGTGAAAATAACAGAGACTGGATAAACAACCCCGAAAATCACAATTCCATTCTCATAGATAATGGACCACATCCGGAGGATGATTGTGCATACATGAGTATTAACCCTGTTACCAAAACAATTTATGCAAAATATAATTATTGGAAAAGGTTATTTGGTATTAAAACAAGTATAAAAGCAATTGTAGAGAGAACAATTGAGGTTCATCAACCATACCAAGGGTCTTATCCTTATTATGTAATGACAGATGTAATTGAAAATTTTACAACGAGCGATATTGCTGTTACGCTCAATTTAAATGGAAATGGTCATGGTATGAATGGTACATTTGCTTTATTAAGTAACAATGAGGCAAAATGGGATTACCCATGTGAAAAAGATAATTACAAGGATGATAACTGGAAAATTTTTGCAACCACAACAGCACAACAAATAATTCCAGATGGAAGTTCTCCTGTATCTGTATCATTCAGCAGTACCCTTGGCCATAATAATGGGAATGAACGGAATGAGTATGTGTCATATCTGAGTCCAATAAATAATAGCCTTAAAGTAAATGGTGATATAAAAAATGGAATTATTGGGGAAATAGTAACATCTAATGGTAAAAGTGGTGGAAAACATTCGCAAGCAAGTATTTCAGTTAATGTTGCATCATATACTAAATTTAGTTTTCAAACCACATTAGAACCTTACCCTTGTCTACAAACCCATAGAAGCGCATTTATCAGACAAACTCCTCAATACACCTCTCACTTAATCACTCCTGATAGTCTGAATTTGAATTTCCATTTTTCACGAGCAAATAAATCTATCTTAGCTGATACAGTTATAAACCCATTTGAAATTGACACAAATGCAATTTTAGAAACCGATGCGCGAAATGTGTTTTTTAGCTACAGCACCAACCCAACTGTTGTTCGCAAAGGATGCACTTCTACCTTAAACTTTCGTAAACTTAGAATGGCCGATGGCAGGATTGTTACTTATCATGATACCACTTATATTGAATCGAGCAAAGTTGCTACAGCATTTTATAGTTTTATTAGTAAAATGAAATACGATGCTTATGTTGAAATTGATACTGCATGTGCTGTTAAATTCTTTATTCCCGATGGAATTACAGGTTATCAAATGACGATAAAGAATGATTCTATAAATAGTTCATACAATGATGCAACAAAAATTTTAACTGCTACTTTCCCTAAACCGGGTTTTTACCGTTTTGTTATGGAATTGGTTGACCCCTGTTTAATGAGTTGCTTTTTTCCACTTACAGCAGATAGTATAAAAAATACATTTCAATTTTACGAAGGAACTTATGAGTATTTAGCGCACGACTTAGATATTGTTGCAGATACTGGCCAGTTATTACTTTCACATGGTAGCAGAATGCATATTTGCCAAAATTACACTTTGATTAATAACGATAGTATTGTGCTTAAACCTTATATTGGCTTTAATGCAGGATTAGGTTTGCCAATGCATACTGCCATGTCTGGTGGAGAAGGAATAGCTCCCAATCATTTAAATTATCCGGGTAATGCTTTTACTAATCTGCCAAATCTAAAGCGAACAAGTATTATTGTTGACGACAAAGCAGCATTGGTTCTTGATAGCGGAAGTTATACGCATATTGGCGTAAACTGTTTGCTCTGGATTAAAAAGGGTGGAACCTTATTGGTTAAAAAAGGCGCAGTACTCGAAGTGGGTAGTTGTGGCGTTGGTTATGATAATATTAGGTGCGGTGGAGCAAACTCAGGTGCAGTTTTTATTGACGACAGTGCTTTTATTTGTGTTGAGGATAGTGCAATGCTTAGGTTCTTTAAATTAATTGGTGATACCGTTGATAGAAATATATTTTTTATAAGTACCCATCCTGATAAACCTGCTTTAGCCGGAGTAAACAATACCGGTGCAAGTGGTAAGTTTAGTGCTTCAGATTGGAATGGCTATCCTGGCAGGTTTTTTAACCATAATTGTATAGCGTTATGTAGTTTGTATATTGTTAATCCACCCGATGTGGTGCATAATGAACCTTGGGGTTGGTGTAATTATAATATTCCTAAAAGTAGCTTTATTGTACGTAGTACTTATTGTGTAAATGATACTGTATTTTTAGAACAGACTGATAAAAGTTTAAATGAAACCCGTACCATTATACAAATATTTCAACACGATACTTTAAACCCAATTAGAACAGGATCTGCCGAAGCATTCAGATTAGAAAATTATTTTAAAATTAATTTTTTCAACTTCGATAGCCCTGATGTGTATTATATTCGTGTTATTACTATAAACAGTTGTGGTAACAGCGATACCCTAACCCGTTCTGTATCCATTATCGGTAATCCAACACCTTCATTTACCCTTAATAGTGCAAATATTTGTCCGGGTAAAAACAATTTGTTTTCTCTTTTTAATTCAGCACCTTTTACAAATTATTTCTGGCATGTTCATGCAATTGATACTTCTTTTAACCAAACACAAGCAGAGTTTCTTAATAAAGAATTTCTGCAATATGGAGCAGATTGGGTAATGGATTCTATTACTTCGGATACCTTTTATTTTGATGATTTCTATTTTTATGGTGGGCATAAATATGCTGTTTCACTAACAACTAAAACCATTTGTGAAACAAAAACGATATGGGATACAATTGATGTTGAACCGGGTGCTTATATCAGCTTATCAAGGCCTAAAGCTTATGCAGCACCAATTAATGGTGCTACTTCTGTTCAGTTAAATGGATATATATCTGTTGCCGATAGTTTCCGTTGGGAACCGGAAATCTGGTTAAACCGTACTGACACGAATGTGGTGGTGAGTACCCCGCTAGATAGCATTCATTATATTTTAATTGCCAAGTATGGAGAATGTACTTCCACCGATACTGCGTTTATAAAATATAATCATATAGCCAATGCAGGAGTAAATGATACCATTTGCTTTACAAACGATACGGCAATTTTAGGGAACTCTTACGACATGAGTATCTTTTTAGGATATTTGTATTACAAAGGAGGTATTGAATTCTATAATCTTTATTCTCCTTACACATCTACCAACCCTGCATATTTTAGGTACTTAACTCATTTTTTAATGCACAATGAAATAATGGATCAGTGGTTGCAATGTGGTACGCCTATTATGGACAAGTTTAAATATCAAGTTTACAGACGTCAAATTTTAAAACAACCTTGGTTCAAGACTTATTATAGCCAGCTTACTCAATTTACTGACATTGATATGGTCGCTTTAGATTTATTTGTGGATGAAATTAATAACAATAATGAACTTGCTGCTAACTTGGATGCTCAAGGTAGTTGGGCTGAAATTGAATATTGTGCTACGCAGTTGTTTAGTTATTACGATAATTTTCTTTCAGGCCATCTGGCGGAAATTTCATCCTCTTGGGTATCCATATCTAATGGCGATACGGCTATACTTTCTAGTTGGGATGAATATTTTGTTGCTGCCGTAAATCCATCTGCTTCCACTTCATATATCCAAACTGTAATAACACCGCAATTAGCAGAAATTGACGAGGTGATTGTATATAGAGACACCATTCTTTTTCCTTACTTTTTTGCTGCCATGCAATTTGACAGTACTGTTTATTTTGCAAATGCTACTTCTCCGTTTAGTGATGCCACCACATTTAGCTGGAATTTTGGAGATGGCAGTCCACTTGACTTTAGTGAGTTCCCTATTCATACCTTTCCTGCTTTTGATAGCAGTTATATTGTTTGCATGACAGCCCTTAACAAATGTGGTTCGTTTGAGTATTGTGATACGGTTCGTATCGACTCCTCATCACTTAATAGCCAGCGAGTGGATTATACTAACAGGCTGGGTGTTGGTAGCCTGGAAAACAATGGAGTAAAAACTGAAAAGAGTGTTAAAAGCCTAATAAACCGACCAGAAGTTTTCCTTACCAATTATCCAAATCCTTTTAGCGACCAAACAATTATCGACTATCAAATTTGGCAGTCATATTCTAATGCTACATTAGTTATTACCAACACGCTAGGACAGGTGGTATTTGAGCAAAAACTCATTAAACCAATTAACAAAGTTTCCATTGACGGAAATCTTTTTGGAACCGGACTATATTATTACTCAATTATTGTTGACCAAAGTACTAAATTAACTAAAATGATGAGTGTGATGCATTAAAAGTTCTTGCCCAATTGTCTTGCAAAATATAAATTCAATCAAGCAAACCCTTTGACACAAGGAATTATCTGCAAAAAGCAGCACAGCCTACAACAGCACCTAACCTCAAATGGCCCGTCATTGTTCGCTATCAGTATTTTTCAAAATTTGATAGCCAGTTCTCACGAAGAATGCTCGCAATTGGGCCATCTGCGGTTAGCTGCGAACCGATTTGATGGCAGGAAAAAACATTAAAATAATGGAGCTTAACGGTATAACTTCTGAACCTGCCCATATTTACCATCCGGGAAGGGGAGCTCTAAAAGGTTGGAGAGATTTATTAGCTCATTGGAATTTAGTTTTTAAAATTGGGGCCCTGAACCGAGCTACTGGCTTAAAACCTCCGGGGTTGTTTTATGTATTAAGGCAAATGCAGGTTCCAAGGGATGAGTTTAAAGTTTAATGTTTAAATTTCTTCGTTGATGGTTTTTTGTTTAATCGTTTATTCGTTTAATCGTTTATGTGTTTATACGATTATTTGTTGTTATCTTTTTATTTCTTAGTAATTAGTGTAGGTTTGAGTTGATTTTTCTCGTTTTCTTTAGTATTACATTAAAAACATGCTAAACTCTCTTATATGAAATTAACTTATAAATTACCTGTTTTTTTACTTGTGTTTTTGGGGCAGTTTTCATTATCCTTAGCTCAGGAAGGTAAGCTAGGAGTTCATTTTGGGCTGAACCAATCTAATTTCTTGGGCATACAAAGTGAGTCGCTTGAAACATCCAAGCTCCAAACTGCTACCTATGGATTAAATTATGAATACGAGTTTAAAAATAAAATCACGCTTTATTCTGGTATAAATTATATCCAAAGAGGATTCACAGGTATCAATCAATTTGAGAATCTTTTTGGAAGACAAGGGGCAAATTTTAACGGATTAAATAAGTACGAGTATGTTGGCATTCCTATGGCAATGGGCTATAAATATGGCAAAAAGCTAAAATTAGAAGTCTTGGTTGGGCTCAATACTTCTTATAAAATTAAATCTAATACAACCATAGTGAACTATTTTGACCCCATTGGGGCATACGCGTCAACTTTAGTCAAAAACAAATTCGAAATCTTCATTAAAATTAGTTCTATCTTGTCGTTTTTCATAAGAACAATTGTTTGCAAATTTTTTCAGCATATCGGAATCTTTTATTAGTTTTTCTTGTGTTTTTTCCTGCAAATCATAAATGGTACTTTTGTTATTCATCAAGTAATTTATTGTTTTTAATATGCTTAAATCTCTGTCGTAAAGATGCTTGATTGGCCTGTAAAGAGGTTCATATATAAACTGTAGGACAAGTATTATCATCATTATTTTTGTTAAGATTATAAACTCTAATTGAATCTTTGAAACATTATGAATATGGTTTAATTTTAAATGACTTTTCAATGCTTTAAACAATATTTCGATGCGCCATCTCAATTTATAAAGTTTATAAATTTCATCATAATTTATATCTTCATCCTTGATAGAAGTTATGAATATAGACCAAGATAATAGCGCCAGAAGGTCTTTTTGTGGTGTGCTTTTTGAACTCTTTTTTAAACTTGCACGTCTATGATTAGCTAAGTTATTACATACTGGTATTGCAATCAACCTTACCATAGGCCCATTAGGGCTTGAAATTCTAACCATAATATCTGTTATATAGGTTTTGTTTAGAACTTTCAGTAAGTCAATTGGTTTGCCAGATTTAATATCATAATACACGATTTTATGTTTATACCTGTATATGAAATCAGCTTTAGCTTTTAAAATTCTTATGATTTCTTTAATACTGAAGTATCCCCTGTCTCGAAGGAGTAAATCTCTATTTGTGATATTTAAAAGTTTGGCTGCAATATCGTTAACAGAATAACTATCCAGTGAAAAATGAATCAAGCTGTTGGTTAATAGATTTAGTGCAAACTGCAAACGAGCATTAGCTACCTGAACAAAACCGTTCTTTACACCCGAATAGTCAGGAAATAACCTTTTAGGTAGTTTTATAATTGTGCTGTCTTGAATAATAATTCTTTTGAATCTACTTCTTAAGTCGCCTTTACTGGTGGTCAGTTTGCTGAGTAATAAATCATTGATAATTTGCTCAATAAATTTTACGAACGTTTTTTTTGACAGAGCTTTATGCAAGGCCTGTTTAGAGATAGATTTAGTAGGATTATTTATAAACGAGCTTGCTAAAGTATTATAGCTAATAACAGTATTTGAGATATTTATTAACAAAACTAAAACATAATCAATCCCATTCATAACTCTAAAACGAGATTTAAATTTGGTGTTGGCAGCAACATGATTAAAATAATCTACATCTAAACCTAAAGCGATGAACAAATTTGTTATTTTTTCCATGAACCAAAAGTATCAAAATTCGTTAATTAATAGTATTTATACTATTAACATAATTAAGTAAATTGTTTACTTTTGCAGAAAAAATAAATATGGGTTATCAAGTAAAAATTCAAAGAGTAGAAAGAGGTAAAACCAAATCATTTTATATAAATTTTCCGGCAGCAGTAGCAGAAGCATGTAACATTGAAAAAGGAGAAGAAATGGAATGGATAGTAGAGGACAAAAATAGTTTTACCCTGCAACGAGTTAAAAAATCGGCAGTAAAGCAACCTAAAGAAAATGAATAGAAAATAAAAGTATACCTGAGAAAAACATTTAAAAATTCAGATAGCAATCATTAAGTTGACGCGTATGCCCGCTGGGGTTAGGTTTAAGCAATTTAAAGAATATTTAACTTTAGATACATAATAGTTTTTGCTCCTTCGACATTCGAAATTCAGCGTTTTTTTATAAAATAAGTTGCTTAAAATCAAGTAGTTTAAAAGAATACTTGTAAGTTATTTAAAAAATTATTTTGAATTTTTTAAATAAATAGAAATTTGTTTTTACTATCAATATGGCCACTGGTAATAGCATTTTATAATCAATTCATAAATTTTAATAATATGAAATCATTAAAGCTTATTTTATTTCTAATATTAACCCAATTATTAAGTAATGCCGTAGCTCAAAATTTATTTATCAAATTTGATGGGGATTTAAAAAAAATTAATGCTTCATCCTACACTGATTTTTTAAATGGTGAAAGGAAGGCGTTGGAATTGGTTAAATTGGGACTAAATCTTTATCAAGTTAAGGTATCAGTGAATAAAAAATCAGCTGTAATTTTTAGTTATGAAGGTAAATTTAGCCATCCATATTATTTGGACGAAACTGCATTAGATACTATCACCCTCTCAGTTGGGCCTAAAATAATCTATATATCTAATGCAAAATCAGAAAACATACACATACAATACTTTGAAGCATATTTGAATGATTTATTTCAGCAGAAAATTAAGGCGAAGTCTAAAATTAAAATGGGTCAAAATATCTTAGACTCCTTAGAAAAAGTGGCAAAAACTGATTTCGAAAAGTCGAGTCTTTATTTTCAATTTTATATGTTTTCATATGTGTTAAATAAACAAATGAAGGTTTCTGATAAGAAAATGATTCTTTGGAGTAGGTCAATGAAGCTGTGGCATATAGATTCTGAAATTGGAGCGATGATGGCTTTTTTTTTGGTAACAAACACTCCTTTATGGTATTGTGCACAGCACACTCAAGGAAACATTCCATTTTTACGCATAAAAACCAAAGAAAATTTACACAAGGTAATTTTTGCTCACAAAATATTTTTACATAAAGAATACGTAGACATGAGTAATTACTTAAAGATTAAACACATTTCCAAAACAAAAGCCTATTTGGGGCCAACAGACGATCTTATAGAAATCATAGACTCCTTGAATACACTAAGTGAAAATTACTATTTGAAAAATTGCTATGCGAGGTTAAAAAACGGGATTAATCAGAAAGTTGAAAAATCAAGTATTGGTGTTTTGAATGGTTATCCATTTACAGATAAAAATGGGAAAGAAATATATGTAGATTCTTTATTGGGAAAATATATCTTAATTGATTTTTGGGCTACTTGGTGTAGGCCCTGTATTGCAGGTTTTGAGAAATTAAAAAAAATACATGACGTATATAAAGATAGTCTAGTTATTTTAAGTATAAATGTTGACGATTCCCATTCGAAAATGGTTAACTTTTTAAATAAACGGGCTGATTTAACTTGGGATTTTTTTTATACAGGTTTAAATGAGTCTGTATTGAGTAGGTTTGATGTTTTAGCCTATCCACATTATGCAATACTTGATAAAGATGGTAGTGTTATTTTTAAGCAAATTGATGGTTTAAACAGCAAAGAACTTATAGATTTTCTTACCAAAATCAAATATTAACAAATCGCAAAAAACAGGATTGAACTTAAAAATCTTTAAGCAAAATACTGCTTACCACTAAATAATCCAACAACTTCATTCAGCTGGAGTTTATGCAATAACATTATGATGCTTTCGATAATTTATTGCTTTTTGTTCCTTCAACATTCGAAATTCTGCATTCGATGTTGGATATTTTTTTGTTTATAGACCATAGACCATAGTTTTTGTTCCTTCGACATTCGACATTCAGCATTCGATGTTCGACATTTCCTAAAAACTATGGTCTATGGACCATGGACTATCGACTTTATTACTTCAATCTTTCTTTAATATCCAATCTATGCTTGCGCGCAGTATCTATCGCAATATCGTAGCCGGCATCTGCGTGGCGAATTACACCCATGGCAGGGTCGTTGTGCAATACACGCTTTAACCTGCGTGCTGCATCTTCGGTACCATCGGCTAAAATTACCATTCCGGCGTGTATGCTATAACCCATGCCCACGCCACCACCATGGTGCACACTTACCCAACTAGCACCACCAGCGGTGTTTATTAAGGCATTTAAGATGGGCCAATCAGCTACCGCATCGCTGCCATCTTTCATGGCTTCCGTTTCGCGGTTGGGCGAAGCTACCGAGCCAGTATCTAAGTGGTCTCTTCCAATTACAATGGGTCCCTTTACCTTACCTGTTCTAACCAATTCATTAAATGCTAGGGCTGCTTTTTCTCTGTCGCCCTGACCAATCCAACAAATTCTAGCAGGTAAACCCTGGAAGGCAATACGCTCTTTGGCCATATCTAACCAACGGTGCAAAGAAGTATTCTCAGGGAATAATTCCTTCATTACTTGGTCGGTTACATAAATATCATTCGGATCACCACTTAACGCAACCCACCTAAACGGACCCTTTCCTTCGCAGAATAAAGGTCTGATATAAGCAGGCACAAAACCCGGGAAGTTAAACGCATTGGCTACACCACGTTGGTCTTTTGCTTGTCCGCGCAAGTTGTTTCCATAATCAAACGTTATGGCACCACGGCTTTGCAATTCGAGCATTAATTTAACATGATGCGCCATGGTATCTAAACTCAAGCGTGTGTACTTTTCTGGGTCGGTTTTACGCATTCTATCCGAAACCTCTTCGGCAATATCTTCCGGGTAATACCCATTTAGCGGGTCGTGCGCCGAAGTTTGATCTGTTAACAAATCAGGCGTAATATTGCGTTCAGTTAAACGCTCTAATAAATCAATCACGTTACATACTACGCCAATCGACAATCTTCTGCCCTCTGCCTTCGCTTTTAGCGCCATGTCTATGGCTTGGTCTATGTCTCTACTCATTACATCTAAGTAGCGAGTTTCTAAACGCTTTTTAATGCGCCATTCAACCATTTCGGCAGCCAAGCAAACACCATCGCACATGGTAACAGCTAAAGGCTGAGCGCCACCCATACCGCCTAAACCAGCAGTAACGGTTAAGGTTCCTTTTAAGCTGCCATTAAAATGCTGACGGGCTGCTTCAGCAAACGTTTCGTAAGTTCCTTGCACAATTCCTTGCGAACCAATGTAAATCCAGCTTCCGGCAGTCATTTGTCCGTACATCATTAAGCCTTTTTTATCTAGCTCATGAAAGGTTTCCCAATTGGCCCATTTAGGTACCAACATACTGTTAGAAATAATCACACGTGGAGCATCTTTGTGCGTAGGCAAAATGCCCACAGGTTTTCCGCTTTGAATGAGCAAGGTTTCATCCTCTTCCAAATCGCGCAGGGCTTTTTCTATCAGTTCAAAGCTTTCCCAATTGCGGGCTGCTTTTCCAATGCCACCATATACAATTAGGTCTTCTGGTTTTTCTGCAACTTCGGGGTCTAAATTATTGTGCAACATGCGTAAAGCGGCTTCCTGAACCCATCCCTTACAACTCAAAGTATTGCCTTTTGCGGCGCGTATTTCTCTGCTCATTTGGTAAATTTTTCGACGAAAATAATTCTTTTTTCTATGGATAAAACCTAAAAGCGCATATTCGGTTTTAAATGTTTATGCAAATTTTCAAATAAAGTCGTTTGTCAAAAAATAATCTCATATAAAAGAAATGCTACAACTATTTCAATTTATTCAAGATTTTCTCTATTTTCGTATAGATAAAAAATAGTTTTTTATAATTTATTTGATTTTTGATGCAAACTATAACCATAGACATAATAAATGACAAGGCCCTAAATCTTCTTAAAGATATGGAATTGTTGCAGCTTATTCGATTGAGAGAGGAGCATAAAATAAATCAATCATCTTGGGCAAGCAAATATAAGGGCGCTATTGCAAAGCAGGATCTTGTAGATGTTGAAAATCAACTTAAAGAACTTAGAAACGAATGGGAGTAAAATATATTTGGGACACCAATATTGCTATATATTTCCTTCAACAACAATTTCCAATTGCCGCCGAGAATTTTATTGATCGCTGTTTAATTGAATCAAAACCTTGTTTTTCTGCCATAACTGAAATAGAACTTTTATGTTGGAAAACAGCATCAGATTATGAAATAAATGTAATTGAAAACTTCATTTCTGAATGTCAAGTTTTTGAGTTAGAGAAATCCGTTAAAATCAAAACAGCCCAAATACGTAGAGCTCATAAAATCAAACTTCCAGATGCTATAATTGCTGCAACAGCCCTAGTGCATGACTTTATATTAATAACACGAAATACAAGCGATTTTAAAAAAATTGATGGATTAAAATTAGTCGACCCATTCAATTTATAGTCAAATCTTTTCCGATACTATTTGATTCAAACTTCCTTTCCGACCTTCGGGAGGAATCTTAAGGGGGATTGCAAGAGGTTTCTCGCTTCGCTCGAAATGACTTTTCTTTTCTACTTAAAGGCGCAGCAAATTGGCGGTCTTGACCGCCAATTTGCTGCGCCGTAACTTATAGTGGTGGCTTGTCATTCCAACCTTCGGGAGGAATCTTTTGCGGGATTGCAGAGATTTATCCGTGTGTTCAGTATGAATTGTTTTTCTATAGCTGCCATTTATCCTTAATTTTAGAGAAGAATCTCATACTTTTTATCAGACAACAATAAATGTTGTTATATTCGTGGCCCTGAAATATTTTAATAAACATATCGCCCTATTGTTTTTGTGCTTGTTTGGAGTAACACTTATTCCATACAATGCCCTGCACTTGCACGAGCACGATGAGCACATATCGGCCATGTTTAGCGAGCAAGAGTTGGTTCAGCACCACTGCGAATTAGATGAATATGCTTGTCAGGTCTCTCTTTTACACGCTTGCGAGCACAAAAGTCACATCGCCGAAACCCACCCTGATTGTTTTTCTTGCACCTTTCATTTCCTTAAAAACTATCAACATACGGCTTTTCTGTTTCAAAGTATTTTGGTTCAGCAAGCCCATGTTTTTACGCACATAAATACCAATAGCGGCAGCATTCATCCGCCCGCAGAATCTAATAGAGGTCCGCCTGCAAGCTGTGTTTTTTCAGCTTAAATTAGTATTCACATTTAGTTAAATATTCAGTTTTGAAACCATTTCGTTTCAAGGCTATTTATTACCTTTTATTTTTCGGTTTGAACCTAGGCTCCTTTTCGCTGGTACAGGCGCAAGAAGAGTATGAACTGCACATAAAAGTAGTAGATAGTCTTACCCAAGAACCCTTGGCTTATGCCTCTGTTAGCTTGGATAAACAAAAGCAACTTTGGCTCAGTAATGAGCAGGGTGTTATTGTTTTGCCTAAGCTTTTGGCGGGCAATTATGTATTGCATGTTTCGTTTGTGGGCTACCACCACAGCGATATCCTTTTGCGCATTCCGCAGCAGCTAAACTATACCATCGAGTTATGTTCCGAGACCTTTCATTTGCATGAGGGTTTGGTTCAGGCCGAAGCAAATAAAGCGGTGTTTAGCGGCAGAAAGCAAGACCAGCTATTGGCCGCCGAAATTGATAAACGGCGCGGACAAAACTTGGCCGAATTGCTCAAAAACATCAATGGGGTTAAAGCTATGAACTCTGCGGGAGGCATTGCCAAGCCTGTAATACGGGGCTTAAGCGGACAAAGAATTGTGACCCTGCAAGGCAATTCGCGTATTGAGGGTCAGCAGTGGGGCGACGACCATGGTCCGGAATTAGACCCATTTATTGCCCACTCTGTTTCTGTTATTAAAGGCGCTGCTGCCGTAGAATTTGGTCCGGAAGCTATGGGCGGGGTAATACGCGTTGACCCAAAGCCTTGGCGCAGTGAAAAAGGATTGGAAGGCGCTTTGTATTTGCAAGGATTAAGCAATAACCGACAAGGAGCGGCATCGCTGCGATTAGAATCTGTGTATGGCAAAAAAATACAATACGGTTGGCGCGTGCAAGCTACTGCCCGCAAGGCCGGCGATGCCAGAACACCAAGCTATATATTAAGCAATACAGGCTTTACAGAACAGGCAGGAATGTTTCAAAGTTTTGTGGGTTCAAAAAAATGGAAATGGGAAAATACCCTCAGTATTTACCAAACCAAACAAGCCATTTTACAAGCCGCTCATTTGGGGAATACCTCCGATTTAACCCGCGCTTTGGCGGCCAATAGGCCCTTGGTTGTTTTGCCTTTTACCTACCAAATTGAAAGACCGTTTCAGCAAGTGAGGCACGTGTTGTTTATGAGCGAATTTAGCTACCAACTAAATACCCAAACCAATTTTAGATTAAGCTATTCGCAGCAAGTAAACGATAGGCAAGAATTTGATGCGGATAGGGTATACAACCAAGCCTTGCAAGGCAGAGCGGCCTTAGATTTAGAAATATTGAGTCGGCAACTAGAGCAGGTGATAGAGAAAAAGTGGGGCGGACATTGGATGTTAAAGTCTGGCTTGAACCAAAGCTTTCAAGGGAATATAACAGACGGATTGCAGTGGATTATTCCTACTTTTAATTCGGTAAATTTAGCTGCCTTTAGTATGCTGAAATATTACAACGAAAGCAGCAGTTTGAGTGTGGGTGTTAGGTATGATTATAGGAGATTAGAGGTGCCTACTTTTAGAAGATTTGGTAAAACCTATGCTTATGCCAAAGACTTTAACGGATTAAACGCTGGGATAACTTACATTAAACAAACCCAAACTAAGTGGCAACATACCTTTAGTTTGCAGAGTGCCTGGCGACCACCCGCTTTAAATGAGTTGTATAGCTATGGCCTGCATTATGGATTGGCTAGTTTTGAAATAGGCGATAGCAATTTGGTGCCTGAGCGCGCTTGGATGCTGGAGTGGGATGTAAAAAAGAGCTATAAAAACTGGCAAGTAGAAGGTAGTATGTATGCGCAATTGTTTGAAAACTATATCTATAAAAGGCCTTCATCGTCCCCTATATTAACCATTCGCGGCGCTTTTCCTGCCTTTATGTTTACCCAAACTCGCGCGCTTATTGCGGGGGTAGATGCAGTATTAAGGTATAAGCCTGAGTTAGGATGGCAGTGGGAGAGTAGGTTCAGCCAGATATACGGACAAGATTTGCGTTTGCAAGAAGCCTTGTTTTTAATGCCCACCAATAGCATGGAACACAGCTTGGCTTATGCGTTTAAAGGCTATAAAAAAATGGCTGAACCCTATGCCGAGTTGCGCAGTTTATGGGTGGCAAGGCAACACAGATTTGCGCCTAATTTAGACTTTAAAGAGCCACCTGCTGCCTATGCATTGTTTCAACTGAATATGGGTTTTTCGTATTTGGTACATCCAAATTGGAAAGCCTGGAATATACATGTGACCATAAACAACCTGCTGAACACACATTACCGGGATTATCTAAGCAGGTTTAAGTATTTTACAGATGAACCCGGTGTTAATTTTATTTTACGATTACAAATTCCAATTTAAATTTTTATGAAAAACATTATTAAAAACAACAAATTAAGTTTCTTTACATTGCTATTAGCAGGTATTTTTATGTTAGGCACAACGGCATGTTCTAAGCACGATGACCATGATGATCACGACCACGACCACGAAAACGAGTTGATTACAACTATTAAATTGCATGTTATAGAAACAGGTACTACAGACACAGTAAGCTATGCTTGGAAACAAGTTGGTGGTCCGGGTACTGCCATTGTGGTAGATTCTATTGCATTAAAACAAGGCAAAGTGTATGAAGTATTAACAGAGGTGTTAGATGAAAGCAAAACGCCAGCTAAAAACATTACTACAGAGATTCGCAATGGGGCTAATTTTCACCGCTTTGTTTATACTAGTACCCTATCTAGTTTACTATTGCAGGTATTAGATTTTGACACACAAACCCCTGCCATGGAGTTGGGCTTACGATTTAGAATTACCACGCCAGATGTAATGGGTTCGGGCAATTTAAAATGTGTATTAAAGCATTATACTAGTTCTGACCCTAAAACCAATGGAATTAACGCCGGCAGTTCGGATATTGAAGTGCAGTTTCCGCTTGTTGTGAGGTAGAAGTATGAAGTATGAATTATGAATTATGAATGGAAGGCAGGAATTTGTCTTTCATTCATAATTATCGTACAAAATCAAAAGGTTTCTCGCTGCGCTCGAAATGACTGGCAGTAGCAGGAAAGAACGGCCAACCGAATTGGCGGCAAAGCTGCCAAT
>JAUYMZ010000378.1 GCA_030699355.1 Bacteroidota bacterium
CCTCCTGGGCCTTAATGGTAAAATTATTTAAGTTCATGGTTTTTATTGAGTGTTAAGTTTTAAGTGTTAAGTGTTAAGTAATTTCGTAATTTTTCTTCATAACTCATAATTCATAACTCATAATTCATAATTCATAATTCATAATTCATAACTCATAATTCATAATTCATAATTCATAATTCATAATTCATAATTATTCTCCTCAATTGTAAAACCAATTTAAATAAGTAGAAAGAAAGTCATACACAGCAAAATACAAACGGAAAAAATGACCGAAAATCCTTGTAAATCTTGCCTTTTTTGGAGGGATATCTGACAATATTTGCATTTTCAACTATATTCGCCACGCTAAGAAATACTACATGAATACAATTGCACACCGCGTTAACCAAATAAACGAGCCACAAACCATTGCTATGGCAAAAAAAGCCAGGGAATTAATGGCACAGGGAATAGATGTGATTAGTTTAAGTTTGGGTGAACCCGATTTTGAAACGCCCCAACATATTAAAGAGGCGGCTATTGCTGCTATACAAAATAATTTTAGCTATTACACGCCTGTGGCAGGCATACCAGAGCTAAGAGAGGCTATTTCGCAAAAACTCAAAAAGGAAAACAACTTAGCTTATGAAGCCAACCAGATTGTGGTATCAACAGGCGCCAAACATGCTTTAATGAATGTAATTATGGCGCTTGTAAATGAGGGCGACGAAGTGATAATTCCAACACCCTATTGGGTAAGTTATTCTGAAATGGTGAGGTTGGTAGGTGGTGTTCCCATTTTTATAGACGCACCCTTATCTCAAGATTATAAAATTACGGCCCAGCAACTTGGTTCAGCCATAAGCGCCAAAACCAAAGCCTTTATGTTCTCTTCGCCATGCAACCCAACAGGCTCTGTGTATAGTTTAGAAGAACTACAATCTTTGAGTGAAGTATTTAAAAAACATCCTCAGATAATGGTTATTTCGGATGAAATTTATGAGTACATAAACTTTGAAGGTAAACACCATAGCATAGGCGCTTTAGAAGGCATGTTGGCTCAAACCGTAACCATTAATGGCTTATCTAAAGGCTTTGCCATGACGGGCTGGAGACTGGGTTATTTAGCAGCTCCATTAGCCATTGCGCAAGCTTGCGAAAAAATTCAGGCACAGTTTACCAGCGCCACCAGCGGCATTACCCAAAAGGCCGCTGTAGCCGCCTTAACAGGCACAAAAGAACCTTGTTTACAAATGACCCAAGCTTTTAAACGCAGAAAAGAATTATTGCAAAAAGGCTTAGGAGAAATTAAAGGCATGGTTTGCAATGAACCTACTGGCGCCTTCTACTTCTTTCCAGATATCTCCTATTTCTTTGGCAAAAAACACGGAGAAAATACCATAAAAACTGCCACCGATTTATGTTTGTATTTGCTCAATGAAGCCCATGTATCATTGGTAACTGGCGAGGCTTTTGGCAACCCCAATTGTTTAAGAATAAGCTATGCTGCATCCGACGAAAAATTGGTTCAGGCCGTAGAAAGATTAAAAGTGGCTTTGGGTAAATTGGATTGATTAAAATAAATAGAAACACTTTCGAAAGTTATTATTTTAAGCGACTTTTGGTGGTGGAAATTAGAATACAACAATGGAAGATATCATAAAAAAGTTTGAAGGCTTACGTGTATTGGTTATTGGCGATGTGATGATAGACGCATACTTGATTGGCCACGTAGATAGAATTTCTCCAGAAGCCCCAGTGCCCGTGGTGGCCGTTCAGCGGAAAGATTATCGCCTGGGTGGTGCAGCCAACGTGGCCCTAAACCTTCAAGCTTTGGGCGCTAAACCTATTTTATGTTCGGTAATTGGAACCGATCAAGAAGGAAATGATTTAATACAATTGCTAGAAAATGCAAACATCTCTTGCAGCGGAATCATCCAATCTGAAGAACGAAAAACGAGTAGCAAAACCCGCGTGATGGCCCAAAATCACCAAATGATTCGAATAGATAATGAACAAACCAACCTACTAAGCGATTATGATACGTATGTATTAAGTCAGCGTATACTAAACGACTTACTCCCGGGCGTTGATGTGGTTTTATTTGAAGATTACGACAAAGGGGTAATTTCCGAAACATTGATTGAACACGTGGTTCAAAAAGCTGCTCATTTGGGCAAAAAAGTGGTGGTCGACCCAAAGCACCGAAATTTCATGTTTTATAAAAACGTAGATTTATTTAAGCCCAATTTAAAGGAATTGAAAGAAGGTTTTCAAGTAAATACAGACCCAAGCATGCGAGATGAATTTGAACTTGCCATCAAGAAGTTGTTTAAAGAACTTCAAATAAAAAACATTTTACTCACCATGAGCGAACGAGGCGTAATGATTAGTGATGGAAATACTTTTGAATATTTCCCGGCACACCTCAGAAAAATTGCAGATGTAAGCGGAGCTGGCGATTCTGTTATTTCTGTAGCATCCCTTTGTGTAGCGCTTGGTGTAAGCAATAAAGAAACCGCTTTACTGAGTAATTTAGCAGGCGGATTGGTTTGCGAAGAAGTAGGCGTTGTGCCCATAGATTTAAACACCTTGCGAAGAGAAGCAGCTAAATTATAGCCGCTTCTTTCTCTCTTTTATTTGCTTTTCAATACAGGCAATACCAATTTACTGCCCCTGCTAGCATCGTGATAAATTTTCACTTCGCACTCCCTAAAATCGCTATCAGTGCAATGATAGGTATCTACAAATTGCTGCGGATTTCTATCTACTAGCGGAAACCAAGTACTTTGAATTTGAATCATGAATCGATGGCCTTTTTGAAAGGTATGCGCCACGTCTGGCAAATCAAACTTTACCTGCTCAACCTTGCCTGGCTCAAAGGCTACAGGCTTTTCAAAACTCTGTCTGAACCTACCTCGCATTACCTCACCCCTCACCAACATTTGATAGCCATCCATTAAATATCCCTTGCCATTTCCTTGTCCGAATACCGCGGTATCATACGTAAATCCATCCGGAAAAACATCGATAATCTTCACAATAAAATCGGCATCAGTGCTCGATAAGGCTACCTGCAAATCGGCTGTAACTGTGCCTGCCAAGGTTAAATCATCTGTTAATACCTCACTGCTAAACACCAATACATCTGGCCTGCGCGCCGCAAATCTTTGGTCATCGGTCATGTATTCTCTGGTTCTTCCTGTTGGCACTTCCGCCACATAAGGAACCGGTTTCCGCGGATCGCTGGTATACGAACTAAAAGCAGTTACAACATCTTGTTTAGCATTACTAATTCCACCATTTTGGGTCAAGAAAAAATCTTGCTTAACCATCTCTTTGGGAGGCCACGAAGCCAATTGTTTCCAAGCATTTTCTCCCGTAAAAAACACATTCGCTTCGGCAATATTTTGGGCTGAACCAATGCCTTTTAAATGGTATTGAAAAAATGGAATTTCTATCTTTTCTTGGTAATACAAAGAAGTGTTTGAGCCAAAACGAACGTTTCCTAAATAAGAGCCATCGCTTCTCGACCATCCACCATGAAACCATGGTCCCATTACAATTTTATTGTCAGTTTTGGGAGATTGCTTTTCGATGGCCTCATACAAACGCCAAGCGCCGTAGCAATCTTCGGCATCAAACAAGCCACCCACCACCAACATGGCAGGTTTTATATTGTAACAAGCTCTTCGGGCATCGCGGGCTTTCCACCAATCATCGTAATTGGGGTGCTGAACCAAATCGTTCCAAAATTTTATGCTATCGCCCATTAGTTTGGTGAAGTTTTGAATGGCACCTGTTTCCAAATAAAACTTATAACTATCTTGCGTAGTATACTTTATTTTAGAGCGCGCACCCACGGTGGTAGGTTTCGGACGAGGTAATCCAAAACCACTATAAAAACTAAAAGCATCTTGCAACATAAACGCACCATTGTGGTGGAAATCATCTCCCATAAACCAATCGGTAACGGGTGCTTGCGGACTAACCGCTTTAACAGCAGGATGATTGCTAAGGGCAGCCATGGTAGCATAAAAACCAGGATACGAGATACCAAATACACCCACTTTTTTATTGTTGTTGGGTACATTTTTAATGAGCCATTCAACAGCATCATACGTATCGCTGGCTTCGTCTATATCTTGTTTTGATTTTTTATTGGCAATAAACGGACGCACATCTACAAACTCGCCTTCGCTCATCCATTTACCGCGCACATCTTGAATAACGATGATGTAATTTTCTTTGATGTATTCCTTCCAATAGGTGCCATACAACCTGTAAGAAAACTTATCCTTTCCATAAGGCGCGCTCGAATAAGGAGTTCGGTTCAGCAAGATGGGATGTTTTACAGACTCACCTTTGGGCGCATAAATGGTGGTGTGTAACTTTATTCCATCGCGCATGGGAATGTATGTTTCTGTTTTGGTATAATGCTGTTTGAGCCAAGCCTCATCTATTTGTTGTGCTGAAACAAACAAAGGAAATAACAAAAAATACAGGAAGTAGGATTTAATTTTAATCATGCTGCAAAATAGAGAAAAAAATAATAATACAATAGTCAAAACCCTTGTATTCTTGAACAATCTAGGCAATATGAAGTATAACTATTTTGAACAAAAATTTGTATCATTTTTGTTTTTTGACAAGATTAAGGGCATTAGTTTTTGTAATGTATTTGATAATTATTGAGCATCAACCTAATTTGGCCGATTAGGAAGCGTTTAAAAATCAACTATCAAAAAAAAACCATAATGGAAAAAGTTATCATAGCAAAACTACATAAGTCATTTGAAGCATCATCCTACGAAGAAGACGGAATTGAATATTGGTTGGCAAGAGAATTACAATCTTTATTAGGTTATGCAGATTGGCGTAATTTCTTGAATACAGTTGATAAGGCAAGAGATAGCTGTAAGACCACTGGTGAAGCGGTTTCTGACCATTTTGTTGACGTCACCAAAATGGTGTCTATTGGCTCGGGTGCAGAACGAAAAAAAGAAGACATAATGCTAACCCGATACGCCTGTTATTTAATAGCTCAGAATGGAGATCCAAAAAAAGAACAAATTGCATTTGCCCAAAGTTATTTTGCTTTACAAACCAGAAAGCAAGAGCTTTTAGAAGAACGAATCAAATTAATGGAGCGATTACAAGCTCGAGAAAAACTAGCTGCAACTGAAACAGAATTATCTAAAAACATATTCGAACGAGGGGTTGATAATAAAGGGTTTGCTAATATTCGAAGCAAAGGGGATTGGGCATTATTTGGAGGGCATAACACAAGTGCTATGAAGCGTAAACTCGGCATTGCAGAGAATAGACCACTCGCTGATTTTCTTCCCACTATTACTATTACCTCTAAACAATTAGCTACAGAGATTACAAATTTTAATGTTCTAAAAAACGACCTAAAGGGCGAATCAACAATTTCTCAAGAGCATATGAAAAACAATGCTGATATAAGAGATTTGCTTGGAAAGAACGGCATTAAACCAGAGGCATTGCCAGCCGAAGAAGACATTAAAAAATTGGAAAGAAGAGTCAAATCTGCTGATAGTAAAATAAAGAAGAAAAAATTGAAAGGCAAATAAGCCTTACAGAAACCTTCCCAAAAACAGGCTATCAATTGAGGTTATTTTCTCTTAGCTAAAGACAAACCAACAGGTAGCGGTATATCCAATAAAAACAAGGCTTTAGACCATATTGGTGACGTCACCAATATGGTCTAAATTTAAAGGTATTGAAATTAAATTTAATAGGATATAAAATTAGGCCAAATAAATAACCTTGAATCAAAAATTGTGATTTCTAAGCAGAAGAAACGTGCATTAAACACCTAAGAGAATGTGTTGAAATCAAAAAAAATGATGTTATTATTATATATTTGATTGAAGATTCAAATGAAAATCCTGAACATTATTTTGATTAAGCTATCTATTCTTTTTACCGCAAGCTGCTGTTGTGAAGGGTATGGATACGAACCAGGCATGGGATATTTCAGAGATGTATATGCTGCCATTAATTTAGGATTGGCTATAAATTTGAATCGAATTATGATTTTATAAAAAGAGAAGAATAAATCTAGAGTAAATCAAATTAACATTAATTAAACAAGTTCAAAATAATGAAAATCCTTTTGTTTTCAGCCTTTATTGGAATATCTATTTTGTTTGCTAATTGCTCTGGCAGGTGCTCTGGTTATGGCGATCCTTATGTAAGACAATTACAATATGAATATAAAAGCATTGTATTTTTAAGAGATAGCACAGACACCATTAGAAGTTTAACTTACGATATATTACCAGGTACTTATAGACCCAACAAGAGAGAATCCCCAATTGCTATTCCCCATCAAAAGCCAGCTATCATTCATGTAAGTACTGATAAAAACAACTACTCTTTTAGAATTATTGCCAATTTGAAATTTACTTATTATCACGACAGAGAATGTAGTGAATATGATATAGGAGCTAAAATAGAGGACCCTGTTATAGATAGTATTCAGGGTGGACAAATTACGCGGGTAAAATCAAGTCACCCTCGCTATCCTAACGATATATATAATTATCAATATATTGAAACAGACTCTATCCTATTAACCCAATGAAAGCAGTTTCCATACTATTAATACTTTTGGGTTTTTATAATCCAGTGTGTGCACAAGATAAATGGGCAAAACCACCTACCCACCAACTGCTTCTGAACCTAAGAACAGACCCGGTTATGTGGAGCGAAATTGGATATATTTATATTGGAAAACGATTTCAAAGTTTTCAAGTGAAGGGCTCTTTTAGGCAGAATTATGATTTCAATGAGAATCCAAAAAATATTAAATTCAATCGGATAGGAATTAATACTCAGTTTAAATCATCCTTTTATTATGTTAAGCCAGGATATCTTTTAGCACGAAAAGTAAAGGAAAAAAGCAGATTTTTATTGTTTGCCAATTTCCTTTATGCTCAAGGAGAAAACGCAATAACAATAAAATACATGGACCCATTATTGGGAATGGTAAATGAAGTTAATTCACAAAAAGATACATATAGCGCCTTGGAACTAGAATTTAATTGGCAGATTAATTTAGGTAAAAAACTTGCCCTTTCTACAGGCTTCAACCTGGGTAAAAAAATAAATCAAAACCCAATACTCTTTCAGGGTATTTATAACGGTGCTTTTTCTAACAGAGAAACATACTTCCCAAGCGTTGGATACTATAAAGATGATTACTTATTATTAAACTTGGGATTGGTTGTAAAGTTAAATAGAAACTAAATTCAAAATCCAAAAATAAATGATTTAAATTTATTTTAAGCACTTATTAATTAATTACTTAAAGCTTCCAAATAACTATTTTCCGACGAAACTACCTGCCATTGAACTTGAGATAATTGGTATAATACCACAGATAAAATCGTGTTCCTAAATTGTAGCTGATTGATGGCAATTAACTTCTCTTGGTTACTCGGGAACAGCTCAGCTACCAACTCATTATAGGCATTAATTTCTCGCTCTAAAGCTTGCAACGAAAACTCACTTGTGCTGTTTTCAAATACGTTTCTAAGGCTTACATTATCGTTTACACCTTGCACATCGCTTAAACTTATTTGCTTGGCTTTCTCTAAGGGAATTTTGTCTGTAGACGCGATTAAAAATGCCTTTATAGAATCTATTTTTTGATATAGATTTATAGAGCTTTGGTGAAAACGATTGGAAGTTAAATAAGGTGCTTTTTTAGCGTGAAGTGCCTCGTTTGCCCTGCTTACTTGAATGGTATGCTGTTGCATAAAATCGTAAGAAGCATTTACACTTTCCTGAACACCCGTGCTAGGATGTAAATTAAACAAGGCATACATCATACCCCCGCAAGCCATCATCAATACCATATTTATGGTGGTATTAAACTTAGTTTCGGGCCTTCTAATGCGGGTAAAATAATATAAAGGGATGTAGCCAAATAAAAACAATGTTACACTCCACCGCATCCCAAAATTAGCATATGGCCAGTGAAACACTTTAAAAATAATACCCAAGGCCGCTACCATCGCCAATACAAATCCAAAGGCAAATACCCATTTATCAGTTGTAGTTTCATCGTCTTTAAACTTTAAAACAATCATCAAGGGCACAAAAATTAAACTAAACAATAAGCCGCCAAGCATAATCATAAAGCCCGCTCCAGGCCAATGCATTGTTTTAAATATAGAACCACCTAATATAAGAAACGCGGAAATTATTCCGGAAATTTTAACAGTGCTTTTCATAGCGTAATAGTTTTTAAAAGTTAATAAATTGTTGGTCTCTTCCTCAATCTCCTTTAAATCTTTTTTAAAAAATCGAGGCATAATGCACCCATAAAACTTATAAAAGTCTTCCCCTTCTGGCATCTCATTTTCTACAATACAGCAAATATGATCTAGTAGATTGTTTTGCAGATCTTCAATAACAATCCCATTTGCTTTAATATCATCTAAAATAAATGCTATGTGCTCGTCATTTAGCTGCATGGCCTACATCTAACTCTAGGTCTAACAAAAATTTCATGGTGTTCATAAAATCCATAAACTCATTTACCTTTAAATTTACTGTAACTTTTCCCTTGGGCGTAATCGTATAATATTTACGAACCCGCTTTCCAATGTTCTCCGTTTCAGTTTCTACCTCTCCCTCTTTCTCGAGCAAGTGAAGAGTAGGATACAGGGCGCCTTCTGTAATCTGAATTTTGTTGTTTGTTAACTCCTTTACGCGTTGTGTAATTTCATAACCATACATTTTGCCATTGCTCTTTAGCAATTTTAAAATGATTGTTTTTAACGTGCCTTTTATAAGTTCTGATGAATACATAGCACAAAAATACATAATTCTCTTAGGTATCCAAATTTTTATACCTAAGAGAATTATGTATTACGCTAAAGCGCTATTTTATAGCAACTTAAATTTTTAAAAAATTATGAATTACGAATGAAGCACAAAATAAATCACTAGCCCCTAGTTTCAACTAGGGGTAAACGATGCACACACCCAAACACCTTACACTCCCGCAAACAAAACACCCTCATTAACGATGCACACGCCCAAACACCAATCACACCGGCAAAAAAAATAAATAGTGCGGGCTTCAACCCAGCCAAGCAGTAATTTGAGCTAAGTATTTGGCATCTACTTCGTCGAAATAATTGAGGTGTTCGCTATCTACATCTAATACGCCAATTACCTCTTGGTTTGAACCAAAAAATGGAACAACAATCTCAGATAAACTGGCACTAGAACAGGCAATATGACCCGGAAAATCGTGTACATTAGGTACAATGATTGTTTTTTGTTGCTGCCAAGCACTGCCGCAAACGCCTTTACCAAAACCAATGCGGGTGCAAGCAATGGGTCCTTGGAATGGCCCCAAAACTAAACTTTGGTCTTTAACCAAATAAAAGCCAACCCACCACCAATTGAACGCCTCTTTCAAAAGCGCACAAGTGTTGGCCAGGTTGGCTATTAAATCTTCTTCACCTTGAACCAACGCTTTTAGCTGAGGCAAGATTTGAAGATATATTTCTTCTTTTCCTAAATGCTTATCTTCGATAAGAGTTTCTGCCATTATTTTGCAGGAACTTTTGTACTATCTGCGGTAGCAGGCGCAACTTCAGAAGCAGGCTCCTCGGCAGTTACATTGGCTCTGTTCACAGAATAATCAGCTTTCTCCGACTTATACTGCTCGTTTGTTTCTAACGTTTTTTGTGCTTCTGCTGTTCCATAATGGCAGGCACTAAAGGTGGCTGCAACTGCAATGGCAATAAATAATTTCTTCATGTTGGTATATTTATAATCTTAGTTTATGCTCTTTGGGCGTGCAAATATAAAATTTTGATTCACTTTATTTCAATTCAAACTCGCTTGCACCAATTTTGAATCCTTCACAATATAATTCTGCTTTGTAATTTCCTTTTACAAACTCACTTCCCTTCTCCCAATAAATGCTTACCATCTGAGCTTCCGAATTAAAATCTATGAGCTTTTTGGCACTGTATAAAGATTCTTCATTTTGAAATTGAAAGGTTCCAGAACCCGCCGCTTGGTTGTAAACGGTGGCTCCATCCGGACCAATAACTTTTAGAAATATTTCTTTTTTACCTTGTTCACTCACATAGTTTTCATTTACCTTAAAGGTTAATTTAAGCTGTGTCATTTGGCTTACACGGATGGTTTCTTTCTCTTTACCGTTGTTTCTTAATTTTACCCCCGTAACAAAAATATTTTCTGCACTCAACTTGGCTCCAATCGCAACTTTGTTACTTAAGCGTGCAATATCCATGTTTAAGTTTTCATTCTTGCGCTTTTGCTTATCAATATCTGTTTTAAGTGTTTTGTTTTCTAAGTTTAAAGCAGAAATTACGGTGCTTAAAGAATCTATTTGGCCAATATACTTACGTTTATAATAACGCAATAAATCCAATTCATCGTTGGCTTTTTCTAATTCTTGTTTGGTAAGATTCCCTTTCCTTAAAATCTTTTCTATCTTGTCGGCAAAGAGTTGTAACGAATCATTTTTCTCTCTTAAAAACTGATCCAACTCTGCATTTTTACCTTTATATTCTGTAAGTTCTAATTCGGTTTCATTTAAAACTGTTTCTAACTCTGCCCGAGCCGAATCTGATTGAAACAATTCAACCTCCTTAAAAGCCAACTTTTTATCCGTTTTAAAATAATTAAACGTAAAAAATCCTAACAACAACAAAAGGAGTATATTCAATACCGTTTGAAAAATGATGATTAAACGGTATTTCCTTAATTTTTTTTCTTCGCTATCCATTCCGCAAAAATAGAGATAGATTCCAAATATGGAACAACCTTTTTCCACTAAAAAGATATTAGTAAACTATTTTGTAGCCGATTCCTTATAATTGCGCTAAAATTTATCACCTTGAAAATTACAACAACACCCATAGAAGGCATTTTGATAATTGAACCTCAAATATTTAAAGATAGCAGGGGTTATTTTTTTGAAAGCTATAACCAAGATAAAATGGAAGCTGCAGGCATTGCACTTTCTTTTGTGCAAGACAATCAATCTCTTTCTCAAAAAGGAGCAGTTAGGGGTTTACACTTCCAAGCACCACCCTTTGAACAAGGCAAATTAGTGCGCGTAGTAGCGGGTGCCGTGCGCGATGTAGTTGTTGATATTAGAAAAAATTCTCCTACCTACGGCCAACATTTTAGAATCGATTTAAGTGCAGAAAATCAGCTGATGTTTTGGATTCCACCTGGCTTTGCCCACGGTTTCGAAACCTTAACAGATAATACCATTTTCTTATACAAGTGTACCAATATGTACCACAAAAATTCGGAAGGTGGTTTATTGTGGAACGACCCAGCTATTGGTATTAAATGGCAAACCCAAAATGCCATCGTTTCAGAAAAAGATATGATTTTGCCAACACTAAAAGATTTTGTTTCGCCGTTTTAATTAACATGAGTATGAAATTTATTTTGGGCTTAATTCTTCTTTGCAATAGCAGCTTCCTTTGGGCTCAAGCCGTTCCCGATGTATTGGTTGAAAAAACCATAGAAGTTGGTCAGAAAGTACGCATTAAACCTTGCAAATTGGGTCAAACCGAATTTACCGCCATGGATGTTTATGCCCGAACCAAACCCTATAACGAAAAAGCTGTAAACAAAACAACGGGTGAAGGCTTAATGGAAGCTTTTTTTAACGACAAAAGCATAGATGCCAAGCGCTTGCCTTGCGTTATGGCCAATAAATTATATACCATCGCTGCCTACCACGAATTTGAAGTGGATGGAAATACCAAAAGAGTAATTTTATGCTACACCGCTTACCCACTTACCTTAATTTGGATTGAATTAGACAAAGCCATTGAATTAGGCGAAATCTCTTTTGAATAAGTAGCACTTTGAAAGTAAGCATTTATACAGACGGCTCTGCCAGAGGAAATCCAGGCAATGGCGGCTATGGTGTAGTGATGATAAGTGGCACACACCGCAAAGAACTGAGCGCCGGCTACCGATTAACCACCAATAACAGAATGGAACTTTTGGCCGTAATTGTGGCCATAGAATCTATGAAATTACCAAACCTAAACATAACAGTGTTTACCGATAGCAAATATGTATGCGAAGCTGTTGAAAAAAGATGGGTTTTTAATTGGGTAAAAATTGGTTTTAAAGATAAAAAGAACCCCGATTTATGGCGCAGATTCCTCGAACTTTACCCCAAACATACCATTCAATTTAAATGGATTAAGGGTCATGCCGGCCACCCTTTAAACGAGCGCTGCGACCAATTGGCAACGGCCGCGGCAGATGGCAAAAACTTACTCATAGATGCATTTTACGAGCAAGAACAAAGTAAAAACAATATGATATAACTCAGTTTTTAACTTTTTTAAAGCTAGTATTAGGCATTTCAAAGAAAAAACCTATCTTCGAATGACC
>JAUYMZ010000402.1 GCA_030699355.1 Bacteroidota bacterium
TTTGGATTTTAGGTGATAAAACAGAAGTCAAAGAAATTTTAGTTTGGATAGATTTTACCAATAAAAAGCCAATAGAAACAGAGGTTGTTATCCTGCAAGACAATGGAAATTTACTAAGCTATACCAGCAAAAATGAACCTGTGATCAATCAATTTAAAGAAGGGAATTACCATTATTTTTTTGAGCCACATGCCTGTATCATAAAAAGCAATTTGTATGCAGAATATGCAACTAGTCATGAACTTTTACTTTTGGCAACCCATAGCATGTATTTTTTAGGAAATAAGGTACCCGAAAAGTTTATGGGCAGGTCGTTTCAGTTGGTTCAACAAATGCCCTATTCTAAAACTATATTCAAAAAGTATTTACAGGAAGAGGGCATAGAAAAGGCAAACATTAGTAAAAGAAATTTCCCATTAGAGGTTTCTGAAATTAGAAAAACATTTAAAATTGCCGAAGGCGGAGAAATTTACTTGTTTTTTTCGAGCAATGAAAAAGGAGAGAAATACGTTTTTCATTGTAAAAAAATAGACTAAGCTCTATTAGGATAAATCTTTATTTTTTGACCTTTCGATACTTTATTTCCTTTGATAATACCTTTGTTCCATTTTTTAAGTTCGGCTACACTCACATCATATTTCTTAGCAATTTTAGCTAAGTAATCACCGCTTTTAACTTTATAAATAACCTTGTCGGGATGTTGCATGTTTTGAACATTTCTGTTCATAGCCAGAAGGTTCTCATCAAGTTTATTATTAAAAGAAGTATCGTGGCGCAAAGAAGCAACCTTTACAGCATGATGATAAGGTAAAGTAAGAACGGTGCCTTCTGTATTAAAAGGAATAACTCCTCTTTTTAAAGATGGGTTGTATTGTTTAATTTCTTCCGCGCTTGTTCCGAGGGCCAAAGCTAATTTTTCGATAGACATTTTATTATCTACCATTACGGTATCTAAATGGAAATAAGGTTCTTCTTCAGCAGGATAAATATTATGCTCACTGGCATAATTCATTACATAAGCAGCTGCAATAAAAGCAGGTACATACCCTCTTGTTTCTTTAGGTAGGTAGGGCATAATTTGCCAAATATTTTTACTTCCACCTGCCCTACGAATGGCTTTGTTTACATTTCCAGGACCACAATTATAGCTGGCAATTACCAATAGCCAATCATTGTACAAATGATACGAATTTTTAAAATACTTTACCGCTGCTTCCGTAGATTTTATAATGTCTTTTCTATCGTCTATGTAGTTATCAGTTTTTAGTCCGTACATTCTACCGGTTGGCGACATAAACTGCCATAAACCTGCGGCACCAACTGGAGAGATGGCTCTTTGATTAAGGGCAGATTCAATTACCGCTAGGTATTTAAACTCCATGGGCACATTTTCTCTATCAAAAACCTCTTCAAAAATGGGGAAATACAATTTTGAAGTACTTAATACTTTACTAATTAAATTTCGGCGACGATTGGCATACAAATCTATATAAGCGCGCACTTGTTGATTGTATTCCATGGGAATTTCCATTTCCAACAAACTCAATCTAAGGGCGTAAGTAGAATCAGAATAAACTGGAATTTCATTGGGTTCAAACCCATATACATTTAAACTACCCGCGTCTGTTTTAGGGTATAATTTATTTCTCAATAAAAGGGTATTGCTATCTATTTTGGCTAATTTAATTTGATATTCTGAACCAAAACCTTGTGTTAAAGGTTGGGCTGTTGCAGCAAAAATGCTGAACAGAATTACATAAAATAGGATTACCGCTTTCTTATTTACCATTCTTACAATTTTAGATTTAAACCCAAACAAGGAATTAAACTTTTGTGATTTTTAAATTTTACAACAATAAGTAATTCTTTGCAAAATTCCTAATAATCATTCATTGAGCACTTTACAATACACAAACGTAGTTTTTCAACATATTATTCAACAAAATCATAAACTTGCCTATTCAATTATATTCATTTTGCGCACTTTTCAATTACTATTATTTCCGCTTTCATTGCTGTATCAAGGCATTTTAAGATTAAGGAATCACCTATACGATATTGATTTTATAGGGAGCACACAATTTGACATTCCAACTATAAACATTGGCAATTTGGCCTTTGGAGGAACCGGAAAAACACCGCATATCGAATATTTGATTAAGCTTCTCAGCACTCATTCTATGCAGGTTTCTGTATTGAGCAGAGGCTATAAAAGAAAAACAATTGGCTATTTGTTTGCCGACAAAAATGCCACCCCTTTTACCCTTGGAGATGAGCCCTATCAGCTATTTTGCAAATTCCCGCAAGCTTCTGTTGCTGTATCAGAAAACAGGGTTTTAGGCATTCCGAACCTATTATTTGACGCTCCCAATACTGAAGTAATTTTACTGGATGACGCCTACCAACATAGGGCTTTAAAAGCAGGATTAAACATTCTTTTAACCGAGCAAGACAGATTGTATTGCGACGATTTTCTGGTGCCTAGCGGGTATTTAAGAGAATATGCCAGTGCATCCAATAGGGCAAACATTATTATTGTAAGCAAATGCAAGCCGAATTTAAGTGCTGAAGCCAAGAACAATATTATTCAAAAATTAAAACCATTGGCGCATCAAAAAGTATTTTTCTCTCACTTGGTTTATGGAGAAATAATGCCTTATTTTACGCACCAAACAACCATAGAGGCGCAAGCTGTTCTTGGAGTTTGCGGCATTGCTCGTCCGGTTTTATTTCAAAATCATTTACAAGAAAAATACAGCCAAGTACAATTTAAATCTTTTCCCGACCATCATTTATTTACCGAAAAAGACATCGATTGGATTGTATATGAATATGAGCAAATAGAGGCTGAAAACAAGATTATCATTACCACAGAAAAAGATTATCAAAAGCTACTTCAATCAGCTTTTATTGAAAAGATAAGCTCACTTCCCCTCTATTATTTACCCATAGAAATTGCTTTTTCAAGTTCAGATGAAAACGCATTTAATGAAACCATTTTACAATATGTTTATGCAAATCCAAGAAAGTATTGAATTTTTAAAACCTTATTATAATCAGGCAAAAATTGGCATTATTTTAGGGACTGGACTAGGCGCTTTGGTTCAGGACATAGAGATAGAACACGCTATTCCTTACGCTGATATTCCTAATTTTCCGGTAAGCACCGTTGAAAGTCACCAAGGAAAATTATTGTTTGGCAAATTAAACCAAGTGCCCGTTATCGTAATGCAAGGAAGATTTCATTATTACGAAGGCTATTCGATGCAACAAGTTAGTTTTCCAGTAAGAGTTTTTAAACTTTTAGGCATTCAAACCCTCTTTATTTCCAATGCTTCTGGAGGTTTGAACCCAAGCTTTAAAGTAAGCGATTTAATGCTTATTACAGACCATATTAACTTATTGCCTGAGCATCCATTAAGAGGAAAAAATGAGGATAATTTTGGGCCTAGATTTCCCGACATGAGCGAACCTTATGATAGCAAATTGATTGCCTTAGCCAAAGAAGTAGCACAAGAACTTGCTATACCTTTACAAGAAGGCGTTTATGCTGCCGTGCAAGGTCCAAGTCTAGAAACGCCGGCAGAATATAAATTCCTCCGAATTATAGGTGGAGATACGGTTGGAATGAGCACAGTACCAGAAAACATTGTAGCACGCCACATGGGAATGCGCGTATTCGCAGTATCGGTAATTACAGATTTAGGCGTACCCGGATTTATAAAAAAAATTAGCCTTCAAGATGTATTAAATGCAGCAGCTTTGGCTGAACCAAACCTTACGCGCCTTATTAGTGAAATGGTAAAACGTGTATAAAAGCAAATAAATAAACTATTTTTGCAGCATGGATATAAGTTCAGCGGTATACAAAACAAGTGCGAATAGTTTAAAAGATTGCCCCAAAACAGATTTACCTGAGTATGCATTTATAGGCAGAAGTAATGTAGGAAAATCGTCGTTAATAAATATGTTGGTTCAGCGCAAAGAATTGGCTAGAACCTCTGGAACGCCGGGTAAAACCATTAGCATGAATTTCTTTTGCGTAAACGAAGAATGGAACTTGGTTGATTTACCGGGTTATGGTTATGCCAAACGCTCTAAAGATTTACGTAATTCTTGGGAAAAAACTTTGTGGAATTATTTAGAAAAACGCGATCCTTTGGTAAACCTATTTTCGCTCATTGATACCCGCATTGAGCCCCAAGAAAAAGACTTGCTTTTTATTAACCAATTGGGCGAAAAAGGCATTCCGTTTAGCATTGTATTTACAAAATTAGACAAGCTTAAGAATGCAGAAGCAGAGGCAAACGTTGCCAAATTTAAAGAGAAACTACTAGAAACTTGGGAAGAACTCCCTCCTATTTACTTAACCTCTTCGTTAGACAAACGTGGCAGAGCTGAGTTATTAAAAGACATCCAAAAAATGAATAAAGAGTTTCATAAGGTGATGAAACTAAAAGAAACGCAATTAAGGTAATAAGTAACGTAAGCCAAATAAGAAGGTTCGTCCTTGCATAGGGGCAAAATTGTATCCGGCATCAAATTGGTAACCATGCGGATTATCATTTACGTTATCTACACGCTTGTCAAAAGGATCCCACCAACGAATAAGCGGATGGGCCGGCAAAAAATTCCAGATGTTTTTGATACTGGCATAACACTCAAATTTTGGTCCGAATTTTTTAGTAAGCTGCACATTTTGCAGGCTGAACCAAGGAGAATATTCGGGCCTAAAATCATTGGGCAAAATGGGCAAACGCATCGGACCATAAACTTGTCCGGTATAATCTAAAGATAAGCCAATAGGTTTCCAGGCATAACTTATTTGGAAGGTTCCCGAAAAACGCGGGGCATGCATTTGCACCTGCCTAAAGCTGTTACCCAAAGAATCTGTTTGTTGGGCAAACACATCCATGAGGGTAAATCCTGCATTAATTTTTAAAGGAAAAATAAAACTAGCTTCCGTGTTTAAAGTAATACCCCTAGAAACAGCATATCCACTCAAATTTTGGTATACAATTTTATTAGGATCTTGGTCGTAATCTGGAATAATTTTATTGCCAAACCAGGTATAAAAAGCACTTATATCCCATTCTAAGAACCCTTGTTTTTGGTTGCGCCAGCTGCTGTAATTAACATTCATATTCCATGTTTTTTCTGGCTTCAAATCCTCTGCAATAACTATCTCTCTGGCACCCGTTAAAGCGGCATGGTCTTCTGTAAAGATATTTACAACTCTAAATCCGTTTCCGGCACTAATCCTAAGTGCATTATTAGAATTGATTTGCCATTTATAATTGGCCCTAGGCGAAAATATAAAACCATGAAAATTGTAATAATCTACTCTTGCTCCCATTAAAATGGTTTGCCTGTTGTTGGGCGTATATTCTTCCTGCACAAAAGCACCTGGAATAACAAACTGCTGTACAAAACTATTTCCCAAACGCACGGGCGCATCATCTTGATAATGGGTATATCTAAGCGTTAACCCGCTAAGCAATCGATGTTTGTTATTTAATTTCCTATCATGAATCAATTGGTTAAACAAACCCATTTGTTGCGCAAGCAGTTTGGTTGTGCCATAGGCCGCATCTTGGTTATGCAGGTTAAAAGAAAACTGAAATTTAAACAATTCATTTTTAATCTTAAAAGGATGCAAGCCCAATAATTCGAGTCGCTTGGTATAAATAGATTCTCCATAAACGCTATCTCCTCCCCTAAAACGTTTATCCCAGTTCATTTCTCCACCAAATCTATCTTCGTAATACAAGCGCGCAGCAAGACTGCTCGACAAATTATCTTTTCTTTTAAACTGCCATTTCCCAAACAAAGAGACCCGCGTTTGCACGGGAATGTCTGTAAAATTATCGCCGTTTACGTCTTGTCGCCAGTTGTAATGAAATAGGTTCAGACCGTATAATGCATTTACTTTTTTACCTTTTATACCCAATCCAACATCTAAGTTTTGTTCTGCATACGAACTTGCGAAATAATTTACGGCCAGTTTTGGTGCAGCGTTGGCCGATTTGGTAATTACATTAATTAACCCACCCATGGCTTCGCTGCCGTATAAAGTGGCAGCCGGACCTTTTACTACTTCCACTTTTTCTATCAACGCATTGGGTATTCCGCTTAAACCATAAACCGAAGAAAGCGCACTTATAATGGGCATCCCATCAATTAATACCAAGGTATAAGGACCATCCATACCGTTTATTTGAATATCGCCCGTAGCGCAAACATTACAATTTAAAGTTGGCAAAACCCCATTAATCATTTGCATAGATTCGAATAAATTATTGTTGGGCAACTTTTTAAAAAATTGCTGACCATATATCTCAACCGATACCGCAGACTCAGATTTACTTACTTCTCGGAGATTGCCGCTAATGGTAATTTCGCCCAAATTATTTTGAAGTGGGGTTAATTGAATACTTACAAAATCTTGTTTTTCGGGCTGAACCCATATTTTTTTTCGCTCATATCCAATTAAAGAAACCTGCAATAAAAAGCGGCCTGAAGGTAAATTTTCCAAAGTAAAAGTTCCATCTGAAGCAGTTTGGGATACCTTACCCAAATCTTGAATGCCAACAGAAACATACTCCAAACCTTTATCATTAGCCAATACTTTTCCATTTAAAGTATAGGTCTGAGCCCAAATCTGAGTGGAAAACAAAACGATAATAAAGAATAAAAAACTTTTCATGGGTGCAAAAATGCATTATTTTTAGAAAATATAAAATAATTTTTTAGACTAATCTAAAAATTTATTTTGTTGTACTTAAAAACCAAATCTAACAAACTCAAAATAAAACTATTTTTAGCCTTATTTTTGTCGAGATAAAGTATAAGAAATATGGATTTAAAGAAAAAATACGGATTGATTGGCTTCCCATTACACAATTCATTTTCCGTTAATTTTTTCACCCAAAAATTTAGTCAGGCTGGTGCTGCCCACACCTACCAAAACTACCCACTTGCTAACTTAGACCAATTAACATCCTTCCTCAAAAACCCAGAAAACTTAAGTGGATTTAACGTAACCAAACCATACAAAGAAAAGGTAATTCCTTATTTACAATCTTTATCTACAGAAGCACAGGCATGCGGCGCGGTAAATTGCGTAGTGGTTTCAAAAAACGGAGATTTAATTGGCCATAATACAGATATTTTTGGTTTTAAAAGTTCCCTTTTAGCATTTATTGGTTCGAACCAAAACATGCGCGCGCTGGTGATTGGAAATGGCGGAGCAAGTAAAGCAGTTTGTTATGTTTTGCAACAATTACACATACCGTTTATCGTAGCTGCACGTAATGGAAAGGGCGATTATTTACTGACAGAAATAGATAGAGAAATGCTTCAAGCGCACAAGCTTATCATACAAACTACACCTGTTGGCATGTTTCCAAACCAGTTAGAAGAGTTGCCTTTTTCGCTTGAAGGTATTGGTAAAGAGCACTTTTGTTACGATTTAATTTATTTACCCGAAGAAACATCCTTTTTAAAAAAGGCAAAACAAAAAGGGTCAAAAACCATAAACGGTTTAAAAATGTTGCACGCTCAGGCAGAAGAAGCTTACAACATTTGGATGAAAAGTAAAACTTAATTACTATTGCACTTATGGGGATGTTTTACAATTACTGCAAGCTTAACACACAACTAATTTCACATTTATATTATAGAAACATTCGTGTTATTGGCAGCGAAAATATTCCTGAAAATGGTCCGGTTGTGTTGGCAGCAAACCACCCAAACTCATTTCTAGATGCCGTGTTAATTGGCGCGGCAGTTCGCAGACCAACACATTTCTTGGCACGAGGAGACGCATTTAAGAACCCAACTGGAGCTAAAATTTTAAGCTCTTTAAATATGTTGCCGGTATATCGTTTATCGGAGGGAAAAGAAAACCTAACTAAAAATACAGAAACCTTTGATGCCTGCCAAGAAATACTTGAGGCCAATAAAATGGTGCTCATTTTTGCAGAAGGTGTAAGCGAGAATAATTGGGAGCTAAGAGCATTAAAAAAAGGGCCGGCACGGATTGCAAAAAAAGCATGGAACAGCGAAAATGATGCTAAAAATCTAGTTATCGTTCCGGTTGGAATTACCTACGAACATTTTTCTGGTGAAGGCAAAAATATACTCATTCAATTTGGTAAACCCATTACCAAAGAAGCATACGATTATCAAAAAAACGAGGCTTTGTTTGTTAAAGAATTGAACGAAAAGCTATCTGAAAAATTGAGTAAATTAGCCTTTTTAGACAATACCATAGAAACAGATAAGAATGCCTACAAAGCTTTCTCGAATCAATTTAACCATTTGCTAAATAGCGGCAACAAGGAGGGAATAGAAATTATTGAGCAGTTGCATCAAACAAAAGAATGTAAAAAAACAAGACCCCACCTTAGTTTTATAAAATGGAGTGTATTGTTTTGGCCTTTCTACTTATTTTGTAATTGGCTAGCACCTAAAATTGTGAAACAGAAAATATTCTTAGACTCCATTATATTTGGGCTATTTATATTTCTTTGGCCAGTTTATCTATTGTTGTTGGGCGGAATAACTTATTTAATCTTTAATTTTGTTTAGTCCCATTAAAGAAAGCATCCACGAAGGAAGTGGTTTATTTTGGCCACGCTTTTTTAAATCTAGGTACCAACCAAATTTCTTTAAGATAGGCACTTTATGGGTTTCTACCATTTCTATTAAAGTACCATCTGGGTCTTCTACATAGGCAAATCTTCCACCAGACTCACCCATATCAAAAGTATCTCCACTATCTACGGTAAGTGGATATCTAAACTTATTTAAGTTAACCTTCAATCGCTCTAGGTTTGGAACATCTAAACAGAGATGAATAAAACCTAAATCGCCCCAAAATCTATTTTCGAATAATTTAACGGGCACCCTATCCAGGCATTGAATTAATTCGATTTGAATATCACCTAATAGTTTGCTAAAGGGAGCTGTATTTGGGTTTTTATAGCGCAACAAAGCCCTTCTAAATGTTTGATTTTTGTATTGTTCACCCAAATCATTAAAAGTACCTGTAACATCGTATACAATTTCATTAATTCCCAAACCATTTTGGTAAAAGGCAATAGAAATATCAACATTGCTAACCCCAATTACGGCGCCACAAAAACCACCCTGCATAAAAATTTTGTTCTTAAACCAAGAACCGTCGTACACCACTTGGTAGGTATTATTGTCATCGTCTTGAACCAAAAAATTTTCTTTGCCTCTTGGGTCAATCTGAATACTTGAGCAATTTTGAAGTAAAGCAATTTCTTGCTGAGCAGTTTGAGGGGCGTTCGACTTCAATTTAACGGCATTAATGCCTAAGTCGCCCCATTGCATGGCAGGACCTTTTTCGCCTTTTCGGCTGGTAAATTGCCAAATTTCGGCACCACCTCCCCCGTTCATATTCATGGCTAAAATGGCCCTTCTGCTTTGCACAACACCACCCGTGTATTTTGTCATGAGTGGCGCAGGAGCTTCATCATCAAAAATCTGGACATCTACACCAAAAGTTTTTCTTAACCACTTAAACTTCGCAGGCGAATCGCTGCAACCAATTCCAACTTGTTGGATACCCGAAACAAAACCCATATATTATGATAACTTTAATTTTTTAACCAATGTAAAATAGAGCGATGGCCAAATTTTTCTGAGAACAATTAGAACCATTTCTTTTTGAACAACGTATATTTTTCTTTTATTCTTGCTGATGCCTCGAATAATTTTTTGCGCACAAACAGAGGCTGGAATTCCATTAAGTTGACCCTCATCCATTATTTGGTGGGCGCTGCCATCTGCTTTTAGGGCAGAGCTTGAAATATCGGTTTGAATTCTACCAGGGGAAACCGTTGTAAAAAATATATTTTCCCTTTTGTTTTCAAGCATCCAAGATTCAAAAAAACCTTCCAAGGCATGTTTAGATGCCGAGTAAGCGCTGCGTTGAGGAAAACCAAAAGTGCCTACCACAGAGCTAATCAAAACAATATTTGCCTGTTTAGCGGCACATAATAAAGGCCATAATTGTTTGGTGAGATTAACCTGACCAAAAAAATTCACTTC